>CACYET010000167.1 GCA_902773515.1 uncultured Eubacteriales bacterium
GATCGAGGAAAAGCTGGGCGGCGCGGACTTTGTGCGCATATCCAAGGCGATGGTCGTCAATTTCCGGGCGATCCGATCCATCCACCCGGACTTCGGCGGGCGGCTGACCGTGACGCTGGAGAACGGCGAGCGCCAGTGCGTGTCGCGGCAGTACGCCCCGGCCATCCGACAAAAACTGATGCCTGCAAGGAGGTCGTGAACATGAAGAAGTTTATGAAGTGCGTGTTGGAGTGGAAGACGGGGGTCAGCCTGTCCTTCACGGCGAGCATGCTGATCTACGTGGTGATCGCGCTGCTGATGGGCGAAAAACAGGTCGAGGCGACGTCGATCTTCGCGATGCTCGCGCTGTGCATGGCGGGCACGTTCGTGCAATACCTGTGCTTTACCGACAACATCATCAAAAACATGCGCTACACGCGCAGGCTCATGCTGTTCGGCGCGCTGTTCATGCCGCTTCTGACGGGCATCGCCGTGGCGTTCGGCTGGTTCCCGGCCCAGAAGCCCGGCGCATGGCTGCTGTTCCTGGGGCTGGCGCTGGCCGTGTTCGCGGCGATGACGCTGGGCTTTGAGCTGTACTTCCGCGTCGCCGGTCGGAAGTACGACGGCCTGCTTGGCCAGTACCGCAGGCAGCACGAGGGGGAATAGAGACAGGCATGAAACGCGGGTCCGTCCGGGAAGGCGGGCCCGCGTTTTGCCTGGGCGCGGCGGCCGCGGAGAAGATTCCGGTTGATATAACCGGCGCAATATGCTATCATGAAACCGTGGACGGACGCCGCGGTTTTTCTGTTGCGGGGCGTCTCAACCATCCGATGGCAGGGAGGAAGGCGAGCCTATGTTCAACGAGCACGATATCACGCGCGACGCCTGCATGCTCACCGGGCCGCTTGCGCATCTTGGCTACGACTGGTGGTGGCACTCCTTCACGGCGCAGGACGCCGAGACCGGCGAGGACAAGCCGTTCTTCGTGGAGTTCTTCCTGTGCAACCCCGCGCTGGCGGAGGACGCGCCGGTGCTCGGCCAGCTGCCTGAGAACCGCGAGGCGGGCAAGCGCCCCTCCTACCTGATGGTCAAGGCCGGGGCCTGGGGGAAGGACCGCGCCCAGCTGCACCGCTTCTTCGCCTGGAAGGACGTGGCGCTGCACGGCGGCGCGCCCTATCGCATCGAGGCGGGTGACTGCCTTGCCTCCGAGACGGAGCTCAGGGGCAGCGTGGACATATCGCCCGAGGCCGCCCTGGCCCACCCGGAGTGGATGTGCGACGCGGGGCGCATGCGCTGGTCGCTGAAGCTGGACAAGAAGATCGCCTTCAACGTCGGCTACGGGGCCAGCAAGCCCCTGCGCGACGCGGAGGCGTTCGCGATGTACTGGCACGCCGAGGGCATGAAGACCGCCTTCTCCGGCTGGGTGGAGTACAACGGACGGCGCTACACCGTCTCGCCGGAGCGGAGCTACGGCTACGCGGACAAGAACTGGGGCCGCGACTTCACCAGCCCGTGGGTGTGGCTGGCGTCCAGCTGCCTGAAGAGCCGAATGACGGGCGAACGGCTGCAAAACAGCGCCTTTGACATCGGCGGCGGCAGGCCGAAGGTGTACTTCGTGCCGCTGGAGCGGCGGCTGCTCGGCGCGTTTTTCTACGAGGGGAAGGAGTACGACTTCAACTTCTCGAAGGTCCACCTGCGCGTGAAGACGGCGTTTGCCTTCGAGGAAGGGGATAAGACCGTCGCCTGGCGCGTGCGGCAGGAGAACGTCCACGCCGCGATGGAGGCGGAGATCCGCTGCCGCAAGGCGGACATGCTCTTTGTCAACTACGAGGCCTCGGACGGCTCCAAGCGGCACAACCGCCTGTGGAACGGCGGCAACGGCTGGGGCGTCGTGAAGCTGTACGATCGGGTGGACGGGGAATGGGCGCCGGTCGACGAGATCGAGGCCACCCACGTGGGCTGTGAGTACGGCGAGTACGACGAGCCCGCGCCGCAGGAGATCGGGCTGATCGAGACGCTCCGCGGCATCCGCCCCGGCCGCGCGACCGCGAGCGCCGCCCAGTAGGGCGTCGGGGCAAACCCCCTCCCGCACCGGCGGCGGGCAGGACGGCAGGAAACCTTCAAAGTACGACGCTAGAGGAGGATTCTATGAAGCGAGTGCGATTGGGCGAGGGCGTCGAGCGCGTCTGTCTCGCCCCTGAGGAGGCCGGGCGGTTTGAACCGGTCGCGTTTTCGGACGGGCGCGGCGAATACCTGCGCCAGGTGGGCTTCGACTGCGCGCCGAGGCCCGTCTGGCGGCTGGAGAGCGTCGAGGGCGATGGGGCGGTGAAGCAGACCGCCAACGGCGAGGTGATCGTGTTCGAGGACGGCGTGCCCAGGAAGGTGCGCGACAGCCATTCGGCCACGCTCCGCTTCGCCTGCGAGGGCGGCCATGTGCTGACCGGCCTGGGCCAGCACGAGGCGGGCGTGTTCGACTATTCCGACGCCTCGGAGCGCCTCTACCAGCACAACATGAAGATATCGATCCCGTTTCTGCTGTCGAGCGCGGGCTGGGGCCTTTGGATCGAGGCGGGCTGCGCCATGCGCTACACCGGCGAGGGCGATATCTTCACATTCTGGCTGGACGCCGTGGACGAGGTCCGCTACGTGGTCATCCGCGGCGAAAGCTGCGCCGAGGTGCTCAAGAAGCTGGCGGCGCTGGCGGGCAAGCCCGCGCTGCTGCCGAAGTGGGCCTTCGGCTACATGCAGTCCAAGGAGCGCTACCACACGTCCTCGGAAGTCCTGGACGTGGCGCGCGAGTTCCGGCGGCGCGGCCTGGGGCTGGACTGCATCGTGCAGGACTGGTTCACCTGGCGCGAGGGCTATTGGGGCGACAAGACGCCCGACCCCGAGCGCTATCCGGACGTGAAGGCGCTGATCGACGCGCTGCACGCGATGGACGTGCGCTTCATGGTGTCCGTCTGGCCGAACGCCGCCCAGGGCCGCGACTGCGACGAGTTCCGCGCGGCGGGCGCGTTCCTGCCGGGCAGCCGCATCTACGACGCTTTCTCGCCTGCGGCCCGGGACATCTACTGGAATCAGTGCAAGCGCTTCTGGATGGGCGGCGGCGCGGACGCGCTCTGGTGCGACAGCTGCGAGCCGATCATCGACCCGGACTGGTGCGGCGAGGAGAAGCGCGACGAGGACGAGCGCATGCGGCTCTTGACCGAGGCCTCCGAGGTGCGCATGGACCCGGAGCGCATGAACGACTACGGCGCGTACCACCTGCGCGGCCTTCGCGAGCACTGGCTGCGCGACTATCCCGACAAGCGGCCCGTGTTCCTGGCCCGCAGCGGCGGCGTCGACGCCAGCGCGCTGGGCGCGATCCTGTGGTCGGGCGACGTGGCCGCGCGCTGGGAGGTGCTCCGCCAGCAGATCACGGAGGGCCTCAAGATCGCGTGCAGCGGCATCTGCTGGTGGACGCTGGACATCGGCGCGTTCTTCGTGGGCCGCGGCGACCAGTGGTTCGCCGACGGCGACTACCCGGCGGGCGTGGACGACCCGGCCTACCGCGAGCTGTACATCCGCTGGTTCCAGTTCGGCGCGATGCTGCCGGTGTTCCGCTCCCACGGCACCGACACGCCGCGCGAGCCCTGGCGCTTCGGCGGCGACGGCAGCCGGGAGTACCGCTGCCTGCGCGATACGATCGCGCTGCGCTACCGCCTGCTGCCGTACATTTACGCCGCGGCGGCGCGGGCGAGCCGCGACGGCCTGCCGATGCTCCGCGCGATGATGGTCGCGTTCCCGGATTCCCCGGCGCTCCATGCGCTGCACGACCAGTACATGCTGGGCGACGCGCTGCTGGTGAAGCCCGTGACGCGCCCGATTTCAGAGGGCGGGGACGCGACCGAAGTCGAGCTGCCCGCGGGCGGCTGGTTCGACCTGTTCACCCGCGCATACTTCCCGGGCGGCGGGCGCGTTGAGGTGTCCACGCCGCTGGAGCGCTTCCCGGCGTTCGTCCGCGCGGGCAGCATCCTGCCCGTGGCCGAGCCCGTGCAGTGCGTGAAGCAGCTTCCGGTGCCCGCGCGCGAGCTGTGGGTGTTCGGCGGCGCGGACGGCGCGTTCGAGCTCTACGACGACGCGGGCGACGGCCCCGCCGAGGGCTTTGTGATCCCGATGCGCTACGACGATGCCGCCCGGGCGCTCGCGCTGGGGGATTGCGTCGGCGAGCTCCCCGGCCCGGTGGAGTTCTCGATCCGCCTGTTCCGCCCCGACGGCGCGCCCGTCGAGCGCTCCGCCCGCTACGCCGGTGCGCAAATGCGCATTTCGTTTGACAACTGAGCGAGTTGGAGCGCTTCGACCAGACAAAGACGGGACTGACTTACAACGAATATCGGTACATGAACACAGTGTAGCATCATGTAACACCTTAATCTTGACATAGGGAACCAGATTGCCACGTCGACCTTGCAGGTCTCCTCGCAATGACGTACAATGAAGCACGACCAAACAACGTCATTGCGAGGAGCATCCGTAAGGATGCGACGTGGCAATCTGGTTCCTTCAACATTCAGTTTTAGTTGTTACACGATAGTAGGCGCATCGCCGCCCCTACAGCGAACACCTACA
>CACYET010000168.1 GCA_902773515.1 uncultured Eubacteriales bacterium
TGGACACCAAGGAAAAGCTGCACGTTCTCGCAAAGGTCGCGGCGGAGCTGAACGGCGCGGGGATCACCTATGCCGTCGGCGCGTCGCTGCTGTAGTCCGCGGCGGGGGCCTTCCCGGGCAGGTTGAAGCACACCAGCGCGGCGATGAGCGCGACCAGCAGGGCGACGCGCAGCGCTTTTCCGCGCCCGTTCGGCTTCGCGTCCGGGCCGATCAGCGTCGCCTTCCCGCACCTGAACGAAATCGCCTTTTGCGCGCAGACGCCCGCGCACTGGCCGCACTGGATGCACTCGCGATCGTTCACGCGCCGCACGTCCATCCCGCAGTGCTTGACGCACGCCCCGCAGCCGTTGCAGCGGCCGACGTCCACGCGCACGCCCACGAGCGCGAAGCGGTTGAACAGGCCGTAGATGGCCCCCAGCGGGCACAGGAAGCGGCAGAACGCGCGATAGGCGAAGACGCAGGCGACGGCGATCAGCGCGAGTATGACGGCCTTGCGGGCGAACACGACGCCCAGCGCGTCGCGCAGCCCCGCGTTCTTCGGATGGACCAGCAGCGCCAGCGCGCCCTCCAGCGTCCCGGCGGGGCAGATGAACTTGCAGAAGCCGGGCAGGGGCAGGTCCTTGAGGAGCCCGTAGTACAGGGGAACGGAGATGACGAACAGCAGAAGGATCGCGTATTTGAGCAGCGACAGCGCTCGCGTGACCCTGCTCTTCTTCACCTTCGGCGTGGGCAGCTTGTGCAGCCATTCCTGAACGAGCCCCATCGGACAGAGCCAGCCGCAGACCGTCCGCCCGAGGACGACGCCGAACAGCGCGAGTATCCCCAGCACGTACCAGCCCGCGTGGTGGCCGGACGCGGCCAGCGCGTTTTGCAGCGCCCCCAGCGGGCACGCCGCGACGGCCCCGGGGCAGGAATAGCAGTTCAGCCCCGGCGCGCACAGCGCCTTGAAGTCGCCGGTGTAGATCTCGCCCTGCAAAAAGCCTTTGAGGTGGGCGTTGTACAGCAGCGCCGCGTACAGCTGCGCCAGCCTTCTGGTCGACGGGCGGCGGGCCCGCCACCATTGCGCGATCCTAGCCAAGTCCGATACACTCCGTGCAGATGTTCTTCGCCTTGTAGAGCACGTCCCGCAGGCCGCCGTTTGCGATCCCGGCGGCGATCATCAGCACGGCGGCGATCAGCAGTGCCGCGCGGATGAGGTTCAATCGACGCTCGTTCATGGGTCCTCCGTTAGTCGCAAATACAACTCGGATCGCGGTTCACCTGCACGATCACCCACTCGCCGTCGCCCTCGCACGTGGCCTCAAAGCCCTCGTCGATCGAGCAGCCCTCGGGCAGCTTGAGCACCTGCAAATGATAGCTGGCGGGCTTGTCGGTGAACGAGATGGTGCCGTCGTCGGCGGACGTCATGGGCAGGCAGGTCTCGTCCGTGCAGAAGCTGATGACCGCGCCGGGCACCGGGTGTTCGTCCTGGTCGCACACGTACACGTTGTAGGCCGCGGCGGGCGTGCCGTCGTAGGCGTCGTTCAGGAAGTAGTCGAGCGCACCCTTGAACGACGCGGCGTTTGCGAACATGCCCACTTGCTTGAAGCCCACGACGCCGCTCTTGTCGATCACGATCGTGGTGGGATAGGCCTCCAGGTTGATAAAGTCGGCGATGCCGGTGCCCTCCTCGCGGCCCATCGGGAAGGTGAGGCCCATCTCGGCCTTGTAGTCGGAGACGATGTCGTTGGTGTCATCCGGGTCGCCGGACAGCGCCACGATCTCCACGCGGTCGGACATCTCCTCGTACACGCTCTGCATCTCGGGGAACTCCGCGCGGCAGGGCGGGCACCAGGAGGCGAAGATGTTGACGACCACCAGGTCCTTCTCCGCAAGCAGCGCGCTCAGCGATATGTCCTCGCCCTCGCAGGAGGTGAAGGTGAAGTCGGGCATGGCCTGGCCGAGAGGCGCGTCGGCCTCGGCCAGCGCGACCGCGCACAGCGCAAGCGACAGGACGATGAACAGTGAAAGAATCTTTTTCATGGATATGCTCCTTTGTCGATGGGTTCAAACGCTTCGTAAACAGTATACCACAACGCGGCGGATTTGGCGAGGGGGAGAAACACATATCGACAAAATATTGCCATCCGCGCGATATCCCTGAAATCACCAGCCCAATCCCTTTGATTCTTAACACATTTACGCTATACTGAATGTATGAAAACACACGGGGGACACCTGAATTGAGCAAGGTCAAGCGCCAAAGGACGAGCATGAGGCTTCCGCTGCTGCCGCTGCGGGGCGTCGTCATGTTCCCCAACACCGTCATCACCATCGACGCCGCCAGGGATCGTTCCATCGCCGCGCTGCAGGCGGCCACCCGGGGCGAGGACCAGCGCGTGTTCGTCGTGGCCCAGCGGGACAGCCTCGTGGAGCACCCGGCCCTGGAGGACCTCTACACCATGGGCACCGTCGCCACAGTGAAGCACCTGATGCTGCTGCCGGACAATTCCGTGCGCGTGCTGCTGGAGGGCGAGGCCCGCGCGCTGCTCTTGACGGTCTTTGAGGACGTGGACATGCAGTACGCCGAGGTGGCCCAGGCCGTCTCGCTGCCGGTGGGCTACAAGAACAAGGCGTACGCCTACGTCAGCGCCATTCGCCAGCTGGCCGACCGCGCGCTGCGCGCCAAGGGCCTGAACCTGCCGGAGTTTTTAAGCGGCATCCAGGGCGAGGACAACCCCTCCGCGCTCTGCGACGACGTGGCGGCCTCCAGCCTGATCTCGCGCCTGGAGGACAAGCAGGCGCTCTTGGAATGCCTGCACGTGGACGAGCGGCTGGAATTGCTGGTGGAAAAGCTGGTGCAGGAGATCCAGGTGGCCGACCTGGAGGAGCGCATCCACATGCGCGTGCAGGAGGCCATGGACAAGGCCAACCACGAGTACTACCTGCGCGAGCAGATCCACGCCATACAGGAGGAGCTGGGCGAGGACGAGGACGAGGAGGTCGCCGAGCTGCGCAAGCGCATCGCCGCCTCGAAGCTGCCGCCCGCCGCCCGCGAACACGTGGAGAAGGAGCTGAAGCGCCTGGCGCGCTCGTCCGTCCACGCGCCGGAGAGCGGCGTCAGCCAGAACTACATCGAGTACATGCTCGAGCTCCCGTGGGATGTGTACGATCCCTCCGACATCGACATCGACAAGGCGCGCAAGATCCTCGAGGCCGACCACTACGGCATGGAGGACGTGAAGAAGCGCCTGATCGAATACCTGGCCGTGCGCAAGGTGGCCTCCGACAAATTGAAGAGCCCCATCATCTGCCTCGTGGGCCCGCCCGGCGTGGGCAAGACCAGCATCGCGCAGTCCATCGCCCGCGCGCTGAACCGCAAGTTCACGCGGCTGAGCCTGGGCGGCGTGCACGACGAGGCGGAGATCCGCGGCCATCGCAAGACCTACGTGGGCGCGATGCCCGGTCGCATCATCAGCGCCATCCGCGCCTCCAAGACGATGAACCCGGTGTTCCTGCTGGACGAGATCGACAAGATGGCCCGCGACATGCGCGGCGACCCGGCCTCGGCCATGCTGGAGGCCCTCGACCCGGAGCAGAACAACGCCTTCAAGGACCACTACCTCGAGGTGCCGTTCGACCTGTCGGACGTGCTGTTCATCACCACCGCGAACTCGCTGGACTCCATCGACCGGGCGCTGCTGGACCGCATGGAGGTCATCGAGGTGCCCAGCTACACCAGCGAGGAGAAATTGCAGATCGCCAAGCGCCACCTGCTGCCCAAGCAGCGCGACGCGCACAACCTGACCCGCACGCAGATGAAGCTGACGGACAAGGCCATTGCGGCGCTGATCGACGGCTACACCCGCGAATCCGGCGTGCGCGGGCTGGAGCGGCAGATCGCCCAGCTGTGCAGGCGCGCGACGCTGCACCTGGTGGAGCACCCGGACGACAAGGGCGTGTCCATCAAGCCCGCCGACCTGAAGGACTACCTCGGCGCGCCGCGCTTCCTGCGCCAGCCCGTGGCGGCCTCGGAGGTGGGCGTGGTGAACGGCCTGGCGTGGACGAGCGTCGGCGGCGAGGTGATGCCCGTGGAGGCGATTGTGTTCCCCGGCAAGGGCGAGATGAAGCTGACGGGCAAGCTGGGCGACGTGATGAAGGAATCCGCGGAGCTGGCGCGCAGCGTCGTGCGCGCGCGCCTTTCCGATTTCGGCGTGGAGGCGGACTTCTTCGACAGGCACGACGTGCACATCCACGTGCCCGAGGGCGCGGTGCCCAAGGACGGGCCGTCGGCGGGCGTGGCGCTCTCCTGCGCGCTGATGTCGGCGGTGACGGAAAGGGCCGCGCGGGGCGACTGCGCGATGACCGGCGAGATCACGCTGCACGGGCGCGTGCTGCCCATCGGCGGCGTGAAGGAAAAGCTGCTCGCGGCCTATCGCCAGGGCATCACGGCCATACTGCTGCCGCGCGAGAACGAAAAGGACCTGGAGAAGATCGACGCCGGCATCCTCAAGAAGTTCAAAATAACGCTGATCGACCGCGTGGACGAGGCGCTTGGCGCCGTGCTCATGCCGCCCGCCGACGGAAGGGGCGACGCCGCATGAAAACAACGTGGGAAAGTCCTCGCTCATCAACGGCATGACGGGCAATTCCCACCTCGCCCGCACGTCCTCCGAGCCCGGCAAGACGCGCCTGGTGAACCTCTACCTGATCAACGAGGCCTTCTTCCTGGTGGACCTGCCCGGCTATGGCTTCGCGAAGGCCCCCAAGCAGGAGAAGCAGAAGTGGGCGGAGATGATCGAGGGCTACCTGAAGGGCTCCAAGCACTTGAAGCGCGTGTTCCAGCTGGTGGACCTGCGCCACGAGCCCACGCAGGACGACCAGTTGATGGTCGAGTATCTGCGCCACTACGATATCCCCTTTACCGTCGTCGCCACCAAGGCCGACAAGCTCTCCGGCGCGCAGCGGGGCCGCAGCATCCCCGCCATCTGCCGCGCCCTCGCCGTGCAGCCCTGGGAGGTCGTGGTGACTTCCTCCAAGGACGGGATGGGGAGGGAGAAGCTGTTGGACTTGATAGAAGCTGAAGTTGAAGGGAACAGGGAACAGGGAACAGGGAACAGGAATAGCCTGGATCATCCTGTGTAGGGCGGCGTTGCGCCGCTGGGAGCGGTCCCACCTCCCCAAAGCCTTCCCCTTTAGGGGAAGGTGGATCGCCGCGTAGCGGCGAGACGGATGAGGTCGTTCTCCAAAAATCCATTCGCATTACCTTACCGAAGGGAGAAATCAAACTTGGGAATCAAAGTGGCAAAGTTCGGCGGCTCCTCGCTGGCCGACGCGGAGCACTTCCGCAAGGTGAAGGCCATCGTGCAATCCGACCCGGACTACTGTTATGTGGTGCCCAGCGCGCCCGGCAAGCGCCATGACGCCGACGAGAAGATCACCGACCTGCTCTACCAGTGCCACCGCCTGGTGGAGCGCGGCAAGAGCCACGAGGAACTGTTCCAGAAGATCGCGGACCGCTATGAGCAGATCGCCCGCGAGCTGGAGCTGGATTTCGACGTGACGGGCATGCTGCTGGAGACCAGCGATGCCATCCGCCGCTACAAGAACCCGGACTTTGCCGCCAGCCGCGGTGAGTACATGAACGGCGTCATGCTGGCGAAGTACCTGGGCTGGGACTTCATCGACGCCCAGGACGTGATCAAGTTCGACCGGCAGGGCAGCTTTGCCGCGGAGTGGACCAACGAGGTGCTCACCGAGGCGCTGCAGAACCACCCGCGCGCCGTGATTCCCGGCTTCTACGGCTCCTATCCCAACGGCGACGTGCACACGTTCTCGCGCGGCGGCAGCGACATCTCCGGCGCGATCGTGGCGCGGGCCGCGAAGGCGGACGTGTACGTGAACTGGACGGACGTGTCCGGCTTCATGATGGCGGACCCTCGCATCGTGAAGAACCCGAAGGTGATCCGCGAGCTGTCCTACGCGGAGCTGCGCGAGCTGTCCTACATGGGCGCGACCGTGCTGCACGAGGACGCCATCTTCCCGGTGCACAAGGCCGGCATCCCCACCAACATCCGCAACACCAACGCCCCGCAGGACCCGGGCACGATGATCGTGATGAAGCCGTCGCCGGACCGCGAGGACGCGCAGGTGATCACCGGCATCGCCGGGCACAAGAACTTCACGCTCCTGTCCATCGAGAAGGCCATGATGAACGCGGAGCTGGGCTTCGGAAGACGCGTGCTGCAGGCGCTGGAGGACTTCGGCGTGTCGTTTGAGCACCTGCCCACCGGCATCGACACGATGTCCGTCGTCATCGCCGACAAGGAGCTGGTGACGCGAAAGGATCAGATCATCCAGCGCATCCAGCAGACCTGCCAGCCGGACTCCATCGAGATCAGCGCGGGCATCGCCCT
>CACYET010000169.1 GCA_902773515.1 uncultured Eubacteriales bacterium
CTATTCCAACACGCGCCCCGAGACGTTTCGCGCCGCCGCGCGCTGCGTGGAGGCGGGCATCGCCGTGGCCGCGATCACCGAGCGCCTCTACCGCACGCGCACCGTGGGCCGCACGAAGCTGCTGGGCCTGGCGTTGGCCGGGCTGGAGCTCTCGCCCGACGGCCAGCTGGCCTGGGCGCGGCTGACGGAGGACATGCTCCGCGAGGCCGGGGCCATCCGCGAGGACAAGGAGGGCATCGTCAACTACCTGCAGGAGATGTCCGGCGTGCGCATCTCGGTGCTGGCCGAGGAGCGCGGCGGGACGACGAAGTTCTCCCTGCGCACGCGCGCGCCGCTGAACGTCGCGCGGGACGTCGCCGTGCCGCTGGGCGGCGGCGGCCACGAATGCGCCGCCGGTCTGACGCTCGACATGCCGCTGGAGCCCGCCCTTGCGAAGGTGCTGGCGCTGGCGCGGGAAGCGATTGAGAAGGCCTGACTTCCGCTGCGCGGAAGGCAGACCTTCAGGGATCAGGGACAAGGGAGTAGGGAGTAGGAATAGCTGCTGACGCATTTTCCGGGCATTTCCTACTCCCTACTGCCTACTCCCTACTCCCTGATGACGGGGAACACTTGAGAATGGACACACTGACATGAACGGATTTCTGAACGTATGCAAGCCCACGGGCCGGACGTCCTCGGACCTGGTCGTGTTCGTGCGCAAGCGCCTGCCGAGGGGCACGGCGGTGGGGCACGGCGGTACGCTGGACCCGGAGGCCTCGGGGGTGCTGCCGGTGTGCGTCGGCTCGGCCACCCGGCTTTTTGACTATATCATCGACAAGCAAAAGACCTACGTGGCCCGCATCAAGCTGGGCGTGCAGACCGACACCCAGGACGCCACGGGCCGCGTGACCGAGGAGCGCCCCGTAGAGGTCGGCGAACGTGAGCTCGTCGCCGCGCTGCCGGCGTTCACCGGCGAGATCGAGCAGATCCCGCCGATGTACTCCGCCGTCAAGCGCGACGGCCGGCGGCTCTACCAGCTGGCGCGCAAGGGCCAGTCGGTGGCGCTGGAGCCGCGCCGCTGCCGCGTGGACGCCGTTGAGTACCTCGGCGCGGAGGGCGACGACACCTACGTGCTGAAGATCACGTGCGGCAAGGGCGTCTACATCCGCACGCTCTGCCACGACATCGGCCTGGCGCTGGGCTGCGGGGCGCACATGCGCTCTCTGGAGCGCGTGGCTGCGGGCATCTTCAAGATCGAGGACGCGTTGACGCCCGAGAGGGTGGACGCGCTGGCCCGGGAGGACCGCCTCGCCGAGGCGCTCATCCCGCTGGACGCGCCGCTTTCGCACCTGCCCACCGTGCGGGTGGGCGAAAAGAGCCGCCACGCGGTGCTGAACGGCAACCCGCTGCGCCCCCAATGGCTGGAATCGCCCGCGCCTGCGGACGCCGCGGCCGTGCGCGTGTACCTGAACGACGCCTTCGCCGGCATCGGCGCGCCGCAGCCGGACGGCAGCGTGAAGTTCCGCGCGATGCTGTACAGGCCGGAGGACGAACGATGAAGATCATCCACAACCCCGATGAGTTTGACGCCGCCGCGTCCGTGGTGGCGCTGGGCATGTTTGACGGCGTGCACGTCGGCCACCAGGCGTTGATCCGCCGGGCCGTATCGCTGGCGCGGGCGCTGGACGCTGCGTGCGTCGTCTGCACCTTTGACCGCCACCCGCTGTCGGTGCTGTTCCCGGACCGGGCGCCCGCGGCGCTGCTGCCGCTTTCCGAAAACCTCAGGAAGTTCGAGACGCTCGGCGCGGACTATGCGCTGGTGCAGGCCTTCACGCCCGCGTATGGCGCGACTCCGCCCGGCGACTTCCTGCGCGCGCTCGTGCGCGACTTCAGCGTGCGCGCCATCGTGGCCGGGGAGAACTACACCTTCGGCGCGGGCGGCCGCGGAGACGCCGCGCTGATCCGCCGGATGGCGCCCGAGCTCGGCTACCGCGCCGAGATCATCCCGCCCGTCATGGACGGCGACACGATGTGCTCCTCCACATGGATCCGCCAGCTGCTGGAGGCGGGGGAGACGGAACACGCGAAGAGGCTGATGGAGATCGCGCCCTGAGGAAATGGGGCGATCGATATGAAGAGAAAAACGCGGCGCGAACGGGCGGCGAGGCCCGACAAGCGTCGCGAGGGTTGGCAAATATCGAAAAGGAGGCAAAGGTCATGAAGAGATGCTTGGCGATGCTCATCGTCGCGGCGCTGCTGCTGGCGCTGGCCGTGGCGGCCGTGGCGGAGGGGGAGCCCATCTGGCTGTACGTCAACCGCGACAGCCTGAAGCTCTACGAGGGAACGAGCAAGGATACCCGGGTCGTCAAGAAGTTGAAGGGCGGCGAGCAGGTCCGCGCGCAGGGATTCTACGGCGACTGGTGCGGCGTCTACTACACGGACAACAACGGCGTGGAGCAGGTGGGCTTCGGCCAGACGAAGTACCTGGCCGGCGTCATGCCCGAGAAGTACTGCAAGCACCAGTGGCCGGACTGGACCGTCTCCGTGCAGCCCACGTGCACCGATAAGGGCGTCAAGACCCGTCAGTGCCCCGTCTGCGGCAAGGTGCAGACCAAGGAGCTCAAGAAGCTGGGCCACAGCTACGGGGAGTGGACCGTGACGGAGGAGCCCAGCTGCGACGCCCCCGGCGTCAAGACGCGGCAGTGCGCGATGTGCGGCAAGGTGGAGGAGCGCGAGATCGAGATGACGCCGCATGAGTTCGACGATTGGGTGGTGGAGCAGGAAGCGACCTGCAGCGAGCCGGGCCTGAGGTGGCGCGAGTGCGAGGAGTGTGGGTTCATTGAGGAGGAGGAGACCGAGCTACTGGAGCACACCTACGGCAGCTGGATCCTGCTGACGGAGCCCACCTGCACCAGCACCGGCGAGCGCGTGCGCCGATGCGTGGTCTGCGGCTATCGGGACGTACAGGTGCTCGACATGCTGCCCCACGAGTTCGGCGCGTGGACCGTGACGCGGCAGGCCTCCTGCACCGCCGCCGGCGAGCGCGTGTGCACATGCGTGGTCTGCGGGCTGCAGCAGGTCGAGGTGATCGATCCGCTGCCCCACGACTTCGGCGAGTGGACCGTGACGGTCCAGCCCACCTGCGCCCAGGCGGGCCAGCGCGTGTGCACCTGCCGGATGTGCGGCCTGGAGCAGAGCGAGCCGATCGCGATGCTGCCCCACGACTTCGGCTGGGCGATCACGGTGGAGGCCACCGACCATTCCGCCGGCGTCCGCGCGCTGCGCTGCGCGAACTGCGGCACCGTCGACCACGAGGAGAGCTTCGACCCTGACGGCACGCTGCGCAAGGGCAACAAGGGCGACCAGGTGCGCGCGCTCCAGCAACAGCTGGTGGACCAGGGCTACCTGGCGGCCGGCGGCGTGGATGGCAGCTACGGCGGCGGCACAGAGCGGGCCATCATGCGGTTCCAGACGGACCAGGGCCTGGCGGCGGACGGCGTGGCCTGGCCCCAGACGCAGCAGCGCCTGCGCCACAACTACGGCCCGTGGAGCGCCGTCGCGGAGCTGGGCAGGGACGCCGACGGCGTGTATGAGCGCGTCTGCGCCGACTGCGGCCGCGCCGAGCAGATGACCATACCGGCCGGCAAGCCCATCGAGCGCCGCAAGCGCGGCGAGGACGTCCGCGTCGCCCAGCAAATGTTGAACGACCTGGGCTACAGCGCCGGCACCGCGGACGGCGCCTACGGCCCCAAGCTGGACGCGGCCTACGGCGCGTTCGCCGCGGAGAGCGGTTTGGCCTTCGCGGAGGGACAGCTGACCTGCGAAAACGTGGACGCGCTCGTGAATGAGTGGATCGCCAGCGTGCCCGACGCCAAGTGGCGCGGCCAGGGCGACGGGACGTCCCCCGTGCAGCTGGTGCTGACGATCACGACCGGGGATTCCAACCCGGATACCGCGATGCTCTGCGACTGGCAGCTGACCAACATGGGCGGCGAGCGCTGCCGCGTGGACGCCATACTGCTGGGCTTCGGCGAGGGTCACGCCTTCACCGCGAACAACCTCGTCATGGCGCTGGACGGCACGATGCTCCAGCGAAACGGCGGCAACAGCGCGTCGGGATCGTTCGGCGCCAGCAGGCTGTGGGGCCAGGGACCGATGTGCGTCTGCGCCGTCGCGACGTCGGAAAAGACCGGCGAGGTGTGGCTCAGCAACGTGCTGGTGCTGTGAGCGCAGGGCAAATTGGCGGATTGGCATGAAGTCGATATGAAGTTTCTGAAAACTCCCGTTTTTCGGTTTACAAGGCAATCCGCTTGTGCTACAATACAGTTTGTGGCAAAGTGGGCTTGACCCCGGACCACGATACCGCCCGCCTGGTCTGCCGAGGACTCCGACGGCTCACCCGGCCCGCGGGGCAAAGAAAGAGGAGGAAATACACCATGGATATCAACAAGAAGGAAATCATGGAGACGTACGCCCGCCACGAGGGCGACACCGGCTCCCCCGAGGTGCAGATCGCGCTGCTGACCGCGCGCATCAACCACCTGAACGAGCACCTGAAGGTGCACAAGAAGGACCACCACTCCCG
>CACYET010000170.1 GCA_902773515.1 uncultured Eubacteriales bacterium
ATCGCGCCGCCGATGCAGGTCGCCGCGCCGCCAAAGGGTTCGATCTCGGTCGGATGGTTGTGGGTCTCGTTCTTGAACAGCAAAAGCCACTTCTGGTCCTCGCCGTTCACGCGCACGTCCATCTTGATCGTGCAGGCGTTGATTTCCTCGCTCTCGTCCAGGTCCGTCAGCAGCCCGCGCCGCTTCAGCACCTTCGCGCCGATCGTGGCGATGTCCATCAGGCACACGGGCTTGTCGCGGCCGATCTCCTCGCGCGCTGCGAGGTAGCGCCGCCAGGCGGCCTCCACGTCCGCGTCCTCGAAGGTCACGTCGCCCAGCTCCGTCAAAAACGTGGTGTGGCGGCAGTGGTCGGACCAGTAGGTGTCGATCATGCGGATCTCGGTCAGCGTGGGGTCGCGGCGCTCGGATTGGAAATAGCGCTGGCACAACGCGATGTCGGCCTCGTCCATGGCCAGGCCGTAGCGCTTGATGAAATCGGCAAGCTCGTCCTTCGTGTAACCGATGAAGCCCGCCATGGTCTGAACCGTCGTGGGGATGGCGTAGTTGGTCTTCAGCGTCCTGACCGCGTCGAGCGAGGCCTCGCGGCGTTCGACCGGGTTGATGACGTGCTTCTTCACGGCCTCGATGTCCGCGTCCGTCAAATCGCCCGCGAGGATGTACACGGTGGCGGTGCGCACGTCCGGGCGCTCCACCTGCGCCAGCAGCTGCACGCACTGGGCCGCGGAGTCGGCGCGCTGGTCGAACTGGCCGGGCAGGTATTCGGCGGCGAAGATCGCGCCCTCGTACGGCGGCAGGTCGCGGTAGACCGCGTCCACCATCGGCTCGGAAAACACGTTCGACACGGCCTTTTCAAACAGCGCCCCGTCGATGTTCTCCACGTCGTAGCGGTTCAGGATGCGCACGCCCGTCAGGCCCGCGATGCCCAGGAAGGATTTGAGCTCCTCGTACAGCGCGGCGGCCTCGTGGTCAAACCCCGGCTTCTTTTCTGCGTAGACACGATAGACCATGGTGTTGCTCCTTTACATTTCTAATCAACAGCCCCGGTACACCTTCATCCGGCTCTGGATGCTCAGCGCCTGCTTGCCGATGTCCTTCCGGTAGATCATGCCGTCCCACTTGACTTCTCCGGCGGCGGCGTAGGCCCTTTCGATCGCGGTTTGCAGATCCCCCGCCGTGCAGCAGACACCCAGCACGCGCCCACCGGCGGTGACGAGGTTCTCATCGGCGTCGAGCGCCGTGCCGCTGTGGAAGATCTCGGCCATGGCTTCGGCGTTCCCGAGGTCGATGGTCTTGCCCTTCTCATACTTGCCGGGATAGCCGCCGGAGGCCAGCATCACGCAGCAGGCCGCGCCGTCCGAGAACCGGACGGGCGTGTCCGCAAGCGTCTCGTTCTCCACGGCCATCATGACCGTCAGCAGGTCGGACTTCAGAAGCGGCAGCACCACCTGCGTCTCCGGGTCGCCAAAGCGGCAGTTGTACTCGATCACCTTCGGGCCGTCCTGCGTGATCATCAGGCCGAAGTACAGGCAGCCCTTGAAGGGACAGCCCTCCGCCTTCATGGCCTCGATGGTGGGCAGGAAGATCTCGCGCATGCAGCGCTTGGCCACATTGGGCGTATAGCAGGGGTTGGGCGCGATCGTGCCCATGCCGCCGGTGTTGGGGCCCCTGTCGCCGTCGCCCACGCGCTTGTGGTCCATCGAGGACACCATGGGCTTGACGACGTGGCCGTCGGTGAAGGCCAGCACGCTGACCTCCGGCCCCTCGAGGAATTCCTCGACGACGATGCGGTTGCCGGACGCGCCGAACGCGCCCTCCAGCATCGCGGCGCGGACCGCCGCCTCGGCCTCCTCGCGGCTCATGCAGATCGTGACGCCCTTGCCCAGCGCCAGGCCATCGGCCTTCACCACGACGGGCAGCGGGCAGGTCTGCACGTATTCCAGCGCTGCGTCCGCGTCCTCAAACGCCTCATAGGCCGCGGTGGGGATGTTGTACTTCTTCATCAGGTTCTTGGCGAACACCTTGCTGGCCTCGATGCGGGCGGCCTTCGCGTCCGGGCCGAAGCACTTGACGCCCAGCGCGTGCAGCCGGTCCACGCAGCCCAGGGCCAGCGGGTCGTCCGGGGCCACCACGGCGAAGTCCACCGGGTTCTCGCGGACGTAGCTGACGATGCCGTCGATGTCCGTCGCCTTGATCGGCACGCACTTCGCATCCCTGGCGATGCCGGCGTTGCCGGGCAGGCAGGTGATCTGCGTCACCTGCGGATTCTGTTTCAGCTTGCGGATGATGGCGTGCTCGCGGCCGCCGCCGCCCACGACGAGTATCTTCATCGGTCTGTCCTCCTGTGGTCTATAGGCCAAAGTGATCCTCCAGCAGGGAAAGCGTCTGCTCCGGGCCGCGGGCGTCGTCCCGCTTCAGCACGAAGAAGCCGCTGTTCTCCAGCCTTCGGTAGTTCTCCGGGCTGTTGATCCGCTCCAGTATGGCGCGGTAGTTGGCCAGCGCGGCCCCGGGGTCCTCCGCCTCCATGAGCTTTTGGTAGATGAACTGCTTTTCCGCGTCGGGCCGGTCGAAGAAGCGGCTGACGGACACGGCGGGGTCGGCGAGCATCACCGCCACGCGGCGGTAGTCGGAGATCGCATGGAGCGCCTCCGGCGAAAAGTTGGTGTCCACGAACACCCTCTTGCCCGACTCCGTGCGGCGGATCAGCTCGATCAGCTCCAGCGCCATCCCCTCCGACGCGCAGCCCTCCAGCCACGCCTCGTACTGCTCGGGCGTGCGGCTCACGAACTCCTGCCAGCCGGACATGGTTTCAAAGTAGCAGAGGTTCGGCTGGTGTTCGGGGTCGATCAGGCCGAACAGGTCCTCCGTGTAGTTTTCCCGGCACCAGACGCCGCCGTGCTTCTCGGCCAGCAGGCGCACCATCGTGGACTTGCCCGCGTAGGCGTTGCCGGTGATGAAGTAGACGTTTTCAAACGCGCGGCGAAGGATGTTGTTTGGTATGTTCATTTTTCAGTGATGAAAGAGCCGGATCCCCGTAAACGCCATCGCAATGCCGTACTCGTCGCACTTCTCGATCACCAGGTCGTCGCGGATGGAGCCGCCGGGCTGGGCGATGCAGGTGACGCCGCTGCGGTGCGCGCGCTCGATGTTGTCGCCGAAGGGGAAGAAGGCGTCGCTGCCCAGGGCCACATCGGTCACGGTGTCCAGGTACGCGCGCTTCTCCTCGCGGGTCAGCGGCTCGGGGCGCTTGGTGAACAGGCGCTCCCAGCGGCCCTCGCCCAGCACGTCCTCCCAGTCCTCGGAGATGTAGACGTCGATGGCGTTGTCGCGGTCGGGGCGGCCGATGTCGTCGCGGAAGGGCAGGTTCAGCACCTTCTCGTGCTGCCTGAGGTGCCAGTTGTCGGCCTTGCCGCCGGCGAGGCGCGTGCAGTGGATGCGGCTCTGCTGGCCGGCGCCCACGCCGATGGCCTGACCGTCCTTCACGTAGCAGACGGAGTTGGACTGCGTGTACTTCAGCGTGATCAGCGCCACCAGCAGGTCGCGCTTCTGCGCGGCGGTGAGGTCCTTGTTCTTCGTGACGACGTTTGAGATCATCGCCTCGTTGATCTCCAGCGCCTGGCGGCCCTGCTCGAACGTGATGCCGAACACCTGCTTGCGCTCGATCTCGGCGGGCACGTAGTTCGGGTCGATCTGAATGATGTTGTAGCCGCCCTTGCGCTTCTCCTTCAGGATGGCCAGCGCCTCGTCGGTGTAGCCGGGGGCGATGATGCCGTCGGACACCTCGTGGCGGATCAGCCGGGCGGTCGGCGCGTCGCAGGGGTCGGACAGCGCGATGAAGTCGCCGAAGGAGGACATGCGGTCCGCGCCGCGGGCGCGCGCGTAGGCGCAGGCCAGCGGGGACAGCTCCATGTCCGCGGGCACGAAATAGATCTGGCGCAGCACGTCCGTCAGCGGGTTGCCGATGGCCGCGCCTGCGGGGCTGACGTGCTTGAACGAGGCCGCGGCGGGCATGCCGGTGGCCTTCTTGAGCTCGCTCACCAGCTGCCAGCTGTTCAGCGCGTCCAGGAAGTTGATGTAGCCGGGGCGGCCGTTGATCACTTCGAGCGGGAGTTCACCGCTCTCCATGAAGATTCGGGAGGGCTTCTGGTTCGGGTTGCAGCCGTACTTCAACTGGATCTCGTGGGACATGGGAATGACCTCCTCTTTAATTGGGGCGTTCTTGCCTTCCCCTCTGGGGAAGGTGGCCGAGCAGGCGCGTCAGCGCCGTCCGCGAGGTCGGATGAGGTCGGTTGACTTTCGCGCATATCGTCCGGCGATATCGACCTCATCCGTCTTGCCGCTTCGCGGCAATCCACCTTCCCCAGAGGGGAAGGCTTTGGGATTGCCCGTCAGTACCGGTTGATGATCTTGATGTCCGTTCTTCCCGTCTCGAGGCAGCGGGTGCACACCCACAGCGACA
>CACYET010000171.1 GCA_902773515.1 uncultured Eubacteriales bacterium
GATGCTGGACATCCTGTTCGCACTGGCGATGTTCCAGCTGATTTTTGAGAACATCGGCATTCCCTATCCAAGGACCTTCGAGGGCTTTTGGCGGCTGCACCGGGAGGTGTTCCGGGCTGCGGCGTCGGTGCTGTGGCTGCTGGGGCTGTGGCTGAGCGGCTATCGCGCCTGGGACAGGGCGGGGAAGCTGACCCGCGGGGCGCTGCTGGCGGGTGCGGGGCTGATGCTGTGCGTGCTGGCGATGCCGTGGGCGACCCAGCTGATCATAATCTCCTACAAGGCACTGGTTTCCCAGCTGCTGTACGGCGGCTGCATACTGCTTTCGGCGGCGTTCAGCTGGCTGGTATTCCGGCTCTTGGGAAAGACCGATGGCGACGCGGCGTGTCGCGACCACTGCCGGGCACTGCTGATAGCCGCGGGCATCCTCGCGCTGGGCATGATCGTCTGCATTGTGAAATTCCGCCAGGCGATGTGGTATTCCGTGGCGGTCGCGGGCGTCTACCTGCTCGCGATGGCGGCGATCCCGACCCGCGAGGCGTGACGCAACGGCGCGTTGCTTGCGTATACGCCCCCTTTCGTGTATGATGATAGCAACGAAAGGGGGCATAATCATGGAAATCAAGGAGATTTTGCGCGATTTGCGCGAGAAGAAGGGCCTGACCCAGGATGCGCTGGCGGAGAAGGTGTTGGTGACGCGCCAGGCCGTCAGCCGGTGGGAGACGGGCGAGACCCAGCCCAATACCGACACGCTGAAGCTGCTGTCCCGGGAGTTCGACGTGTCCATCAATACGCTGCTCGGCGCGCCGCGCCAGCTGGTCTGCCAGTGCTGCGGCATGCCGCTGTCGGAGGACGGCGTGATCAGTCGCGAGCCGGACGGCGCGTTCAACGAGGACTATTGCAAGTGGTGCTACGCGGACGGGAAGTACGTCTACGGCACGATGGACGCCCTGCTGGACTTCCTCGCGCCGCGCATGGCGCAGCAGTTCGGCGGCGCGCCCGAGACCCTGCGCCCGCAGATCGCGTCGCAGCTGAGGGAATTGAAGCACTGGAAAAACGCATAGCATGAAGCGAATGGAAAACCCGCGCCGGAACTCGGCGCGGGTTTTCGTCATAAGAAAGGCGGCAGCAATCGGCTGTAGGCACAGCCTACAAGGCGCAGTCCATGGCCATCATCGCCGTGAAGCCCAGCGTGAACATCAGCGGGCCGAGGCATGAGCGCGCCCCGGCGGCGGTCTCGGGGATCAGCTCCTCCACGACCACGTACACCATCGCCCCGGCGGCGAACGCCAGCAAACCGGGCAGCGCCGGGACGATCAGCGCGGACAGCCAGAGGGTCAGCAGCGCCCCGACGGGCTCCACCGCGCCGGACAGCGCGCCGACGGCGAACGCCCGGCCCGTGCCCATGCCCTCCGCCCGCAGCGGCATCGATATGATCGCGCCTTCGGGGAAGTTCTGGATCGCGATGCCCAGCGCCAGCGCCAGCGCGCCCGCCGAAGAGACGCCCGCGTCGCCGCGCAGCAGCCCCGCGTACGCCGCGCCGACGGCCATGCCCTCCGGCAGGTTGTGGATCGTCACGGCCAGCGCCAGCTTCGTCGTTCCCGACAGCGCGCCCGCCTCGCCCGCGCGCAGGCGCGCCGCCGTCCTGTTCAGCGCCAGCAGGAACAGCGCGCCCGCCCAGAACCCGATGACCGCCGGCACGAACGCCAGCCGGCCCATGCCGGCGCACTGGCCGATGGCTGGCAGCAGCAGGCTCCACACCGAGGCCGCCGCCATCACGCCCGCCGCGAAGCCCGTCAGCGCCCGCCGGACAAGTCTGTTCAGCCTGCCCCGAAGGAAAAATACGCACGCCGCGCCCAGCGACGTGCCCGCAAAGGGGATCAGTATCCCCCGAATCACATCCATACCCATGTCCAACCCCTCCTGACCTCGGAAAGAGCAATGGTTTTGGGTATACTATGCGGAGGAGGAGGGGAGGAGTGTAGAGTTTAGAGTTAAGAGTTAAGAGTTTAGAGTGGAGTGTGGAGTGTGGAGTGTGGAGTGTGGAGTGTGGAGAGGGGAGAGGGGAGGGTGCGTCAGTCCTTCTTCTTGAAGATAAACACCTTGCTGAATATGTAGTTCAGCACGATCACCAGTATGTTGGAAAACACCTTGACGCCCAGGCCCCACAGGCCGAGGCGGTCGGGGGTGACGATCATCGGGCCCAGCTTATCCACGCCCAGCACCATGATCGCCTCGTCCAGCAGCCCCGTGCCCACGCGCGCGGCGATGAACGCGGCGAATTCCCTCATCGCCGCGGCGCCGCGGGCGCGGCTTTCAAACACCCAGCGCCGGTTGGTGAAGTAGGCCGTCAGCACGGCGATCACCCAGGCGACGGCGTTCGCCAGCCCGGTGGACAGCCCCAGCCGGGAGAGGGCGGCGTAGGCCGCGATGTTCACCAGCGTGGTCACCCCGCCGAAGAACAGGTAGGCAATGACCTCGCGGTGCCTGATGAACAGGGATTTGATTTTCTGCATGGTTTCCCTCGCACACATCTTGTATAGGATATTATACCACGGATCGAAGGCATAAGTCGAGAGCCTAAAGACGAGAGTTTAGAGTGGAGAGTTTAGAGTTGAGATAAGAGTGCCGGGGGACCGGATTGCCACGTCGGGCATGCGCCCTCCTCGCAATGACGCTCAACGGTCTCTCAGCATACGACGTCATTGCGAGGAAACCCCGAAGGGGTTGACGCGGCAATCTGGTTCCCCGGCCAATCCATCTAAACTCTCAACTCTTAACCCTCCACTCTGATTTACACCTTCCGCATTCTATGCTATAATGTCTCTTGGCACATCATGGAGGGAAAACGCATGCGATGGGATATTGGCATTGACCTGGGCACGCAGAGCGTGCGCGTGGCGGAGCTGAAGAACGGGCCGGTGATGAGCGCCCCGGCGACGCTGGCGTTTCGCGAGGGCAACCGCGCGCCGATCTGCGCGGGAGACATCGCCGAGCGCCTGGAGGGCCGCGCCTGCGAGGGCGTCAGCGTGGTGCATCCGCTGCGCGACGGCGTGCTGGAGAACAACCTGTACGCGGCGAGCCTGCTGCAATGGCTGTTCAAGCGCAGCGAGGCCGTGAGCGGCCGGCGGCGCTTTGGCGCGATGATCACCTGCGCGCCGTTCGCGCGGCCCGTGCAGAAGGAGGCGCTGCTGACCGCGGCCATCGACGCCGGGGCGGCGGAGGCCGTGCTGGTGCGTTCGGACGCGGCCGCGGCGGTGGGCGCGGGCCTGGACCTGAACGGCCCGGAGGCCAAGCTGCTGGTGGACGTGGGCGCGGGGAAGATGACCTGCACGCTGTTCACGTTCGGCCGGGTGGCCGCCTTCGGCTACCTGCCCTACGGCCTGAACCGCATCGACGACCGGGTGCGGCGCATCCTGCGCAGCGACTATGGCTACCGCGTGGGCAAGGCCGCGTCGGAGGAGATCGTGCACACGCTGGGCAGCGCGCTGCCCGACAAGGCCCCGCGCGACGTGATCATGCACGCCACCGGCATCTCGATGCGCGAGCGCATGCCCGTGAACTTCGACGTGGAGACCAAGCCGGTGCTGGACGCCTGCGAGGACGTGGTGGCGGAGCTGGCGCGGCTGTGCTGCACCGTGGCCGACAGCGCCCCGGAGGAGCTCTCCGCCGACCTCAACGACGCCGGCGCGGTGCTCACCGGCGGCGGCGCGGCGCTGACGGAGCTGGACCGGCGGCTGGGCCAGGCGCTCGGCATCCCCTGCCGCGCGGCCGACGCCCCCGAGACCTGCGCCATCCGCGGCCTGTGGCGGATCATGGAGGACCCGAAGGCCTACACGGAGATGCTCCAGGGCCAGCAGTCGAAGCAGGTGTGGTAGGGACCGGCAGCCCCGAAGCCTTCCCCTTTGGGGAAGGTGGGCCCGCCGCAGGCGGGGTCGGATGAGGTCGAACAGCGTTCTATACTTTCGCTGAACCGTGTCGACCTCATCCGCCTCACTTCGTTCGGCACCTTCCCCAAAGGGGAAGGCTTTTGGAAAGAGGACGCCAGCTGTCGCCGTTCCCCGGCCATTCAATCTCAACTCTAAACTCTCCACTCTCATGTCCCGGAGGTGTTTGCATGAAGCGTTCCGTCGCGGCCAATGGTCGCCGAATGGAGTACACGCTGATCCAGTCGGCGCGGGCGGACGTGCTGCTGCAGGCGCTGCCGCGGGCCGGGATAAGGGTGTACGCGCCGAAGTACATGCGCCTTCGGGACGTGGATGCGCTCGTCCGGGAGCGCGCCGCGGAGCTCCTTCAAATGCAGGCGGACGTGGAGGCGCGGCTGGAGGCCGACCGGCGGGCCCATCCGGTGACGGACGGCAGCCCCATCCTGATCGAGGGCCGGCGCTGCGTACTGCGGCTGCACGCGGGCGCAAGGCGCT
>CACYET010000172.1 GCA_902773515.1 uncultured Eubacteriales bacterium
TGCTGGTCTGGAGCTGCGGAAACGAGTCGATGGGCGGCGAGGTCATCCGCGACATGAGCCTGCGCTTCAAGGCGCTGGACCCGACGCGGCCCGTGCACTACGAGGGCGTCAGCCACGATCCGCGCTTCCCGGAGACCACCGACATCGAGAGCCAGATGTACACGCCCGTGCCCAAGCTGCGCGAATTCCTGGCCGAGCACCGCGAAAAGCCGCTGATCCTGTGCGAGTACACGCACTCGATGGGCAACAGCAACGGCGCGATGCACTGGTACACCGAGTACGCCTACGAGGAGCCGCTGTACCAGGGCGGGTTCATCTGGGACTACCTGGACCAGTCCGTGCGCGCGAAGGACCGCTACGGCCAGGTGACCTACAACTACGGCGGCGACAACGGCGAGACGCCCCACGACGGCAACTTCTGCGGCAACGGCATACTCTTCGGCAACGGCGACGGCTCCGAGAAGCTGCAGGAGGTCAGGTACAACTACCAGAACATCGTCTGCCGCATCGACCGGGATTCCATTCGCGTGGTCAACCGCGCGATGTTCACGAATACCGCCGAATACGAGTGCGTCGTGACGCTGGAGCGGGACGGCGTGAAGATCGGCGAAAAGGCGCTGGAGACGGACGTGCCGCCGCTGTCCGAGAAGGTCTATCCGTCGCCGTTTGAGGTTCAGACGCGCGGCGGGGAGTACGCGATCACCGCGTCGTTCCGGCTGCGCGAGGCCACCGAATGGGCGGAGCGCGGCTTCGAGGTGGCGTTCGGGCAGGGCGTGTACAGGGTGGCGGCCGCGCCGAAGGCGGAGCGCCGTGCGCCGCTGCGCGTCGTGCGGGGCACCAACAACGTGGGCGTGCACGGCGAGCACTTCTCGGCGCTGTTCAGCAGCCTGGCGGGCGGCTTGACGTCCTACCGCTGTGGCGGCGTGGAGCTGTTGCGCTCGGTGCCGATGCCGAACTTCTGGCGCGCGCCGAACGACAACGACCGCGGCAACGCCATGCCCCAGCGCTACGCCCAGTGGAAGCTGGCGTCGCTGTATGCCACGCCGCGGGGGAGCGAAGCGCTGATGATCGAGAACATGCGCATGCCGGTGACGGAGCATGAGGACGGCTCCGTGTCGCTGACGTTCACCTACGCGCTGCCCACCTCGCCCGCGGCGCAGTGCGCGATGACCTACACCGTGCATCCCTGCGGCCGGGTGGACGTGGCGCTGGCCTACGACCCGGTCCAGGGCCTCGGCGACATGCCCGACTTCGGCGTGATCCTCAAGCTGGACGCCGACCTCGACCAAGTGCGCTGGTACGGCCTCGGCCCGGACGAGAACTACGTGGATCGCCGCGAGGGAGCGCGGCTGGGCATCTTCAGGCGCGCGGTGAAGGACATGTTCCAGCCGTACCTCGTGCCCCAGGAGTGCGGCAACCGCACCGGCGTGCGCTGGGCGGAGGTGACCGATTACCGGGGGCGGGGCATCCGCTTCACGGGCGACGGCATGGAGTTCTCCGCGCTGCCTTGGACGCCCCACGAGATCGAAAACGCTGCCCACGGCTACGAGCTGCCGCCGGTGCACTACACCGTGGCGCGGGCCTCGCTGATGCAGATGGGCGTCGCGGGCGACGACAGCTGGGGCGCGCGCACCCACGACGAATACCTGATCGACGTGTCGAAGCCGCTGCGGTTTGAATTCAGCTTTGAGGGGGTCGTCTCATGACGCGGTTCGATGGATGAAATCCTGCTGTAGCGGCGGCAATTTGCCGCCACAGCGGCGCCTGATAGGCGCCGCTACGGCAATCATTCGTCGATCGATGTGTTTTGAGACATCCCGGACACCCATCATTTCACTGAGACGGGAGGTTCCTATCATGCGAAGAGGAGTGCTCGTACTGCTCGCGATCGCGCTGGCGCTGGCCTGCGCCGCCCGCGCCGAGGGCCGGGAGATCGCGCTCGAGACCCGCGTGATGAAGTGGGGGCAGATGCCCGTGCGCTTCGTCGTTTCGGGGCAGGCGCTTCCGGAGGGCGTGACGCCGGAGGACTTCGCCATCACGGGCCAGGCGGCGGGCTGGGAGGACCAGTCCTTGCACCCGTTCAGCTGCGCGGTCGAGGCCGTGGAGGCCGTCGAGGGCGGCTGGACGCTCGCGCCCGCGCTGTTTCCGGAAAAGTTTTTCTACGTGCGGCAGATGGAGGTCACCTGCGCGGCCCACCCGGAGCTGAGCTTTGCCTTGGAGGACATCGCCGCCATTTCTACCGAGACCGCCGACGAATTCACCTGGGTGGAGGAGCAGGAGAGCCGCATGAAGGCGCGCGTGTTCATCCCCGAATCGGACGGGCCGCTGCCCCTGGTGCTGGTGTTCCACGGCTACGGCGACCCGGAAAACCTGCTGTCCTATCGCACGGCGGTGGCCTGGGCGGAGCCGGATCAGCAGGCCGTCCGGCCCTGCGCGGTGGTCGCGCCGGTGATCGACAGCGCCTACTACGGCTCGGAGATCGCGCGCTCGCGCATCTACGCGGGCATCATGAACTACATCGACTCGCTCATCGAATCCGGCGCCATCGACCCCTCGCGGCTCTACGTGATGGGCAATTCCTTCGGCGGCATGGCCTCGTTCGAGATCGCCGAGCAGCATCCGGGCCGCTTCGCCGCGATCCTGGCGCTGTGCCCGGCGCTGAACTACTCCCGGGGCGGCACCGCGCAGCTGGCGATGCTCACGGACATCCCCGTCACCATCGCCCAGGCCGAGGGGGACGAGACGATCCCCAGCGACGTCGGCAGGCGCGCCGCGGAGGCGCTGATCGCCGCGGGCAACGAGAACGTCACGCTGAAGCTGTACACCGACGCGGAGATGAACGCCGCGGGCGCGGTGAAGGGCTTTGAGCAGACCTACAGCTTCCACCACGTGGAGCTGGCCGTGATGGAGGACGAGACCTACGCCGAATGGCTGTTCAGCCAACACCTGTGAGCCAGACAATGAGGGAAATGTTCCATGCAGTTGACGCCTAGAGTGTACCTGATCGTGCTGCCGCTCGTGTTCTTGGCGGCGCTGGTCGACGCGATTGCCGGCGGGGGAGGGCTGATCTCCCTTCCCGCCTACACCGTCGCCGGGTTGAACTACGACTTCGCTTCCGGCAACAATAAGTTTACCTCCACCTTCGGCACGCTGATGGCGACCATCCGCTATTACCGGAGCGGGAAGCTGTTGAAGGCGCCCGCCGCGATCGCGGCCGCCATGGCGCTTCCCGGTTCCTGGCTGGGCACGCGGGCGGCCATGGCGCTGGGGAACCGCGTGATGCACGTGTTTATGGTGTTCGCGATCCCCGTCGTGGGGATACTGGTGCTGATAAAGGGCCATGGCCCGGAGCGATCCCGCCCGATCACGCGGAGGCAGTATCCCATTTGCGCGGCGATCGGGCTGGGGATCGGCTTCTATGACGGCTTTTTCGGGCCGGGCACCGGCACGTTTCTCATACTGCTGTTCACGATGCTGCTGGGCATGGACATGGTGACGGCCTCGGCGACCGCGAAGCCGGTCAACCTCGTCAGCAACATCGCCTCCCTGGCGACGCGCATCGCGGCGGGAAACGTGCTGTTCGCGCTGGCCGTTCCCGCGATGTGCCTCTCCGTTGCCGGCGGATGGCTGGGCGCGAAGCTGGCGCTGACCCGGGGCGCGCGGTTCATCCGCGCGGTCATGCTCGGCGTGCTGGCGCTGCTGACGGTGCGGCTCGTCGCGGAATTCATCATGAATCGCTAAAAAACTACAGAGATCGGGAGAAAAACATGCGCCTGTGGGACATCTACTTTCCGACAATGCCCGGCTTCGTGGCGGAAGCCATGGAGTCGCCCGAAATGCGTCGACTCAAGGACGTGGGCATGAACTGCGGGTGCGAGTACACGTCGTTTCCGCTGTTTCAGCGCATCCACGAGCCGTATTCGCGCTTTGACCACAGCGTGGGCGTGGCGCTGCTCGTGTGGCGGTTCACGGGGGACGTTCGCCAGACATTGGCCGGGCTCTTTCACGACATCGCCACGCCCTGCTTCGCGCACGTGGTCGACTTCATGCTGGGCGACAGCATGACCCAGGAGGCGACGGAGGGCGGGACGCGGGCGGCGATCGAGCGCTCCGCGAGCCTGCAGGCGCTTCTGCAAAGACAGGGTTTGTCGACAGACGACGTGGCCGACTATCACCGGTATCCCATCGCGGACAACGACAGCCCGCGGCTGTCGGCGGACCGGCTGGAGTACACGCTGGGAAACCTCGTGAACTATCGGTTCATGACCCGCGAGAGGGCCGGGCGGATGGTGGACGCGCTGGCCGTGCTGCGCGATGAGGACGGGCGGGAAGAGCTGGGCTTTACCGACCCGGAAGCGACGGCGGCGTTTGCCCACGGCGCGATGGACATGGGGCGGATCTACGTCTCCGAGCCG
>CACYET010000173.1 GCA_902773515.1 uncultured Eubacteriales bacterium
GCAGCGACATGTTGATGATCAGCCGGGGAATGGGCATCACGCCCATTTTATTTTCGGCGGAAGAATTATTTTGCATGGCGATCTCCTTTGTAGTGAGGAGTTAGGAGTGAGAAGTGAGGAGTGAATGGTGGCCGTTCGTTTTTCCAAAAGCCTTCCCCTTTAGGGGAAGGTGGCATTTGCGCAGCAAATGACGGATGAGGTCGTCTCCTCATATCCACTAGTTGAACTTGTACTTCTTCCTTACCAGCCGGTAGCAGAACAGCAGGATCTTCCTGCCCAGCTTGCCGCGGATCAGGAACACCGCGTTGGAGCTGTTGTAGCGCATGTGCCGCCAGGTCTTGCGGTGGTTCTGCTTCAGCCAGGCCCAGAGCTCGTCCTTCTTGCGCATATGCTCGTCCGTGCCGGACAGCAGCAGGTAAATCGTGCAGATCATCAGCATGATGGACAGGTAGTGGGTCATGTAGCGCGCCAGACGCTTGTTTTCCTTCGCCAGCGCGTCCAGGTCGTGCGAATCCGCCAGCATCTTCGTCACAAGGATCTGCTGGTCGATGCGCCGGATCAGGTTTTCCTCCGTTATGGACTGGTCCGTCCGGCCGATGAAGTAGCGGTACAGGTCGGCGTTCAGGTAGTAGAGCGTCCTGACCGAGGGCAGCGGCTGGTAGACGTACACGTTGTCCACGTAGAACGTGTGCTTCGGCAGCTCGATGCCCGCGTCGCGCAACACCTGCGTGCGGTAGGTCACCGCGTGCATCGTCACGAACTGCGTGGCCGACAGGCGGCCGACCTCGTCCCAGCCGAACGCCCGTCCCTCCGGCAGCACGTTCGCGTAGCGTATGAACCGCTGGGTGTTGTCCTCCACATGCTCGTACACGTAGTTGCAGATGATCAGGTCGATGGGCCTGTCCAGCGTATTCATGTGGCGCAGCAGCGTCATCAGGTGGTCCAGCGCCTCGCCGTCCAGCCAGTCGTCGGAATCGACCACCTTGAAGTACAGTCCCTCGGCGTTGCGGATGCCCTGGTTCACGCCCTCGCCATGGCCGCCGTTTTCCTGGTGGATCACCTTGATGATCCCCGGGTGCTTCGCGGCGAAATCGTCCGCGATGGCGGGCGTCTCGTCGGTCGAGCCGTCGTCCACCAGTATGATCTCCGCGTCCTTGCCCGCCCGCAGCAGCGAATGGACGCACTTCTCCATGTACGCCGCGGAGTTGTAGCAGGGCACGGTAAATGTTATCAGCTTCAACGGAGTTCTCTCCTCAATTGTGTTGGTTTTCATTCTATCATATAGGAATCACCGCGAAAAGCACGGGAATGTCAATTTTGGTATAAGACTGTTGTTTTCGGCGTGGGAAACGCAATTCGCGCCGCGTCCGCCCTTTACACTTAACATTGATCGGTTATAATAGGTTCCATTAACCGATATCGGCCGGAAACGGGGGAGAACCATGGCGGAGTATTTGATCAAGGACCTGTATGCGAAGAAGCCCGAGAAGGACATCGCGGGCGTGAAGGTCAGCGGATGGGTGCGCACGATCCGCGAGAGCAAGGCGTTTGCGTTCGTGGAGCTGAACGACGGCACCTACTTCAAGAACCTGCAGATCATCCTGGAGGCGGACCGGCTCGCGGACTACGCGGAGCTGGTGAAGCGCATCACCACCGGCGCGGCCATCGAAGCCGAGGGCACGCTGGCGCTGACGCCCGAGATGAAGCAGCCCTTTGAACTGAAGGCGGAGAAGATCGACGTGGTGGGCGAGAGCCCCTCGGACTATCCGCTGCAGAAGAAGCGCCACACGCTGGAATACCTGCGCACGATCCAGCACCTGCGGCCCCGCGCCAACCTGTTCCAGTGCGCCTATCGCGTGCGCTCCGTCGCCGCGCAGGCCATCCACCGCTTCTTCCACGACAAGGGCTACCTGTACGTGCACACGCCGCTGATCACCGGCAGCGACTGCGAGGGCGCGGGCGAGATGTTCCGCGTCACCACGCTGGACCCGGACGCCCTGCCGCTGGACGAGCACGGCAAGGTGGACTACGGCAAGGACTTCTTCGGCAAGCCCGTGTCGCTGACGGTGTCGGGCCAGCTGAACGCGGAGATCTTCGCGATGGCGTTCAGGAACGTGTACACCTTCGGGCCGACCTTCCGCGCCGAGGAATCCTACACGCCGCGCCACGCCGCGGAGTTCTGGATGATCGAGCCGGAGATCGCGTTCGCGGACCTGTCGATCGACATGGACCTGCAGGAGGAGATGGTGAAGTACATCATCGCCGCGGTGCTAGACGAGTGCCCGGAGGAGATGGCCTTCCTCAACAGCTTCGTGGACAAGGGGCTGATCGACCGCCTGGCGTTCGTGCGCGACAGCGAGTTCGTGCGCTGCACCTACACCGAGGCCATCGACATCCTGCAAAAGTCCGGCGAGAAGTTCGAGTACCCGATCAGCTGGGGCAGCGATTTGCAGACCGAGCACGAGCGCTACCTGACCGAAAAGCACTTCGGCAAGCCCGTGTTCGTCACCGACTGGCCCAAGGAGATCAAGGCGTTCTACATGCGCATGAACGACGACGGCAAGACCGTGGCCGCGGCCGACCTGCTGGTGCCCGCCGTGGGCGAGCTCTGCGGCGGCAGCCAGCGCGAGGAGCGCTACGACGTGCTGAAGGCGCGCATCGAGGAGCTGGGCATGAACCCCGAGGACTACTGGTGGTACCTGGAGCTGCGCAAGTACGGCACCGCGAAGCACGCAGGCTTCGGCATGGGCTTCGAGCGCATGATCATGTACCTGACCGGCGTCGCCAACATCCGCGACGTGCTGCCCTTCCCGAGGACCACCGGAAACGCGGATTTCTAAGGAGAACTATTAAAGAAGAGGACCAGATTGCCACGTCGCCTGTTTTCACAGGCTCCTCGCAATGACGCCGTACACAGTACAGCCGTTGTACGTCATTGCGAGAAGGCTTTGAAGCCGACGTGGCAATCTGGTTCTCTGGCTTTCCTTACGCCTTTCCCACCGATCCGAACAGCTCGATCTTCTCCCGGACCACGGCCTTCATGGCGTCGATCTCGTAGGGGATCAGCTGCATCAGCGTGTTCGCACCGGCAGCCAGGCCCTTCTCGATGCCCGCGCGGCCGGCCTTGTCCAGGTCAGTGAAGATGTTGATCTTCGACACGCCGCGCTTCACGGCCTCGCGGAAGTCGCTGTCGGACAGGCCGCTGCCGCCGTGCAGCACCAGCGGGACGCCGGTGGCCTTCTCGATGTCGGTGATGCGCTCGAAGTCCAGCTTCGGGGGGAACTTGTAGTCGCCGTGGGCGTTGCCGACGGCCACCGCCAGCGCGTCCACGCCGGTGCGCGCGACGAAGTCCGCGGCCACGGCGGGGTCGGTGTAGTAGTCCGAGGGGTTGGCCAGCCTGCCCGCGCCCTCATTGTCGCCCACGTGGCCCAGCTCGCCCTCCACCGTCGCGCCCATGCCGTGGCAGATCTTCACCATCTCCGCGACGGCGGCGAGGTTCTCCTCGTAGGGGGCGGTGGAGCAGTCGTACATCACGGACGTGAAGCCCAGCCGCAGCGCCTGCATGCAGGCGTCGAAGGTCAGGCCGTGGTCGTAGTGCACCGCCACGGGCACGCTCGCCTTCTGCGCCATCGGGATCAGGTATTCCGCCACGCGCTCCATCGGCATGTAGGGCAGCAGGATCTCGGCCGTGCCGATGATCACCGGCGCGTTCATTTCCTCCGCCGTGCCGATGACGGCCCGCGCCATCTCCACGTTCACCGCGTTGAAGAAGCCCACGCCGTATCCGCCGGCGCGCGCGCCCTCGAGCATCGCCTTCATGTTGACCAGCATTTTCTCATCCTCCGTTTCGACACAGTATTGCCTGCCTCTATTGTAGCGCTACCGCGCCGCCGCTTCCCGCGCGGCCGTGTAAAATCGTGGGGCGACGGGAAGGGAAAAACGCGCGCGAAAGAAATACACAAAATCGCAATGCATGCGTGAAAATGCGACAGTTGGGTATTGACGCGCGTGCATTTTCTTGATAAAATTATAGAGTAAGGGTTACGTAGGAGTAAAAGAAAACCCACTATTCATTCCAAGGAGGAGATACCTATGAACAACATCCCGCAGGTCAAGATGGGCATCCTCGCGGTCAGCCGCGACTGCTTCCCGATCACCCTCTCTGAAAAGCGCCGCAAGGCCATCGTGGCCAAGCTGAAGGAGAAGAACTTTGACATCTACGAGTGTCAGACCATCATCGAGGGCGGCATCGACGCGAATGTCAACGAGGCCTATGAAGAGATCGTGAAGTCCGGCATCAACGCGCTGGTCGTGTTCCTGGGCAACTTCGGCCCCGAGGGCCCCGAGACCCTGATCGCCAAGAAGTTCGGCGGCCCCGTCATGTACATCGCGGCGGCCGAGGAGAAC
>CACYET010000174.1 GCA_902773515.1 uncultured Eubacteriales bacterium
CGACGTGCGCAGGAACTACGGCCCCATCGGCGAGGTAAACAGCCACGACTTCGATACCCTGCGCTGGTATGCCGGAAGCGAGGTGAAGATGATCCATGCCGTGGGGCACAATTTCAGGAGCCCCGAGGTCGCGGCGGAATACCCGGACTACTACGACACCTGTTCGGTGCTGCTGGAGTTTGAAAACGGCATCGTCGGCGTCATCACGGGCGCCCAGTACGTGGCCTATGGCTACGATGCCAGGGCGGAGATACTGGGCACCGACGGCATTATCAAGGTCGGCGCCCAGCAGGCCAACACGGCGGAGGTCGTGACGCGGGACCAGAAGATTGTCGCCGACTCCATGGATTCCTGGCGGACGCTGTTCCGGGAAGCCTACGTGGAAGAGGACAGGGCCTTTGTCCGCTGCATCATCGACGGTACTGAGCCGGAGGTGACGGGACACGACGGCAAGATGGCGCTGGTCCTGGTCCAGGAGGGGCTGCGCTCCATACTGGAGAAGCGGCCTGTGTTCATTCAAAACGTGTGAGGAGGCATTCACGTGAAGGTGATCAGACTGCTGGGAAAGGACAGGATCGAATTGCAGGACATACCGGTGCCGGAGATCAACGACGATGAGATGCTCATTCGCGTGCGGGCGGCATCCATCTGCGGCACCGATGTGCGCATGTGGAAGAACGGCTACAGGGACGTCTGCGAGGCGCGACCCCTGACCCTGGGCCATGAGTTCGCCGGGGATGTGTTCAGGGTGGGCGCCAATGTCGCGGGCTACAAGCCGGGCCAGCGGGTGGCCGTCGCGCCGAATTTCGGCTGTGGCACCTGCGACATGTGCTCCAGCGGCAACACGCACCTGTGCAGGAGCTACAATGCCTTCGGCGTCACCATCGACGGCGGCTTTGCCGAGTACGTGAAGGTCCCCGAAGCCGCCATCCGGCAGGGCAACATCTCCCCGATGGACGCGGATATCTCCTATCAGGAGGCGGCGCTGGTAGAGCCCCTGGCCTGTGTGTACAACGGGCAGACGCTGATCGGCGTTCGTCCCGGCGACGACGCGCTGATCATCGGCCTGGGACCCATCGGCCTGATGCACATCATGGTGGCGAAGCTATTCGGCGTGGGCAGGATATTTGTCAACGACCTGTCTGAGGCGCGGGTGCGCCAGGCGGCGGCGCTGTTTCCCGACGTCCTGCCCATCCATGGCGACGTTCGGGAGGGCCTCACCAAATACGGGCAGAGGGGTGTCGACCTGTGCGTCATCGCCGCGCCGGCTCCCGCTGCGCAGGCGGCGTCGCTGGAGTACATGAACATGAACGGGCGGCTTCTGTTCTTCGGCGGACTTCCGGCGGGAAAGGAGATCGTTCCTATCAACACCAACCTCATCCACTACAACCAGCTGCGCATCCAGGGCTGCACCAGGCAAAGCATCTCGGAATACCGCATCTGTGAAAAGCTGGTGAACGACAAGCGCATCCCACTGGGCCTGATCCTGTCCGACACCTACCCGCCGGAGGAATACCGTGCCGCCTTCGAGAACGCGGCGGCGGCCAGGGGATTGAAGCACGTAATCGCATTTGAGGATTGAGCAATGAAACAAGAGCTGTTAATGGCCGTGGATCTGGGCACCAGCCTGGTCAAAACCGGCGTCTATGACCTGAGCGGCGCCTGTCTCGCCGTCGTCAGGGAAGCGGTAAAGAGCGAGCAGCCTGCCCCCGGCCAGTTCATCCAGCGCGGGGAGGACATCTTCGCATCCGTCCTCCACTGCCTCCGCCAGGCGACGGAAAGGATGGGCGACCGGGCCAAGGAGATCGCAGCGATTTCCTTCACCGGCCAGATGGCGGGCTTTATGGGCGTGGGCGACGGCTGGGAAGACGTCACCGGCTGGTCCTGCTCCATCGACACGCGCTATATCCCCCATGCCCAGGCTCAGATGCGTCGGCACGCCGACGACTTCCTGAACATCTCCGGCACCAACAGTCCCCTCTTCTCCGCCAAATACGCCTGGTTTCGTGAGGCTTTCCCGGAGCGGGCGAAGCGGATTCGCAAGTACCTGATGCTCAGCGGCTACATCGTGGGCCGCTTGGGGGACATGTCCTTGGAGGAGGCCGTCATCGACGGCTCGCTGCTGACCTGGACGGGACTTGCGGACGTGAAGGAGCGCGCATGGTCGACGAAGATATGTGGTGCGCTGGACATTCCCGGGGAATGCCTGCCGCGTATCGTGGCTTCCTACGACGTGGTGGCTCGGCTGTCGAAGGAGGCCGCCAGGCTGACGGGGCTGAAGCCGGGCATCCCGCTGGTGGCGGGGGCGGGCGACAAGATCGCCGGATGCGTAGGTGCGGGCAATCTGCGGCACGGAGACACCCTCTTTGAGGCCGCTTCCTTCGGCGCGGTCAGTTGCATGGTGGGAGATTTCCGCCCGGACCGGGAAAAGCGCCATTATGACATCCTGAACGGCGCGGGCGAGCGCGACCTCTATGCCCACTACTACATGCCCGGCTCCGGCATCACGCAGGAGTGGTACGTCAACCAGTTTTTCCGCAGGCCGGACGAGACCCTGGCCGAGGCCTACGGGCGCATGGACGGCGCGCTAAGCGATATCGCCCCCGGCAGCGACGGGCTCGTGGCAATCGGCATGCTGGGTGGCACGGTGATGCCCTTCGACGGAGACCTGCGGGGTGTCTTCCTGGGCCACAGCTGGACCCACCGTCCGGAGCATTTCTACCGGGCGCTGGTAGAGAGCTTCGCCTATGCCCTTTCCACCGCCGTCGACCGCATGGACGCGCTCTATCCCGAACATCGACACCGTGAGCGCATCCGGGTCATCGGCAGCGGAGCGCATGCGCCAGGCAGCATCCAGATCTATGCCGATGTCCTCGGTACGCCCTTGGAAACGATCAACCTGGATGACGCCGCGCTCTGGGGCGCCAGCATATTGGCGGCCAGGGGCGTGGGACTGGTGGACGACGTCGCCGTGTTTGCCGACCGTCACATCGCCCCCAGGCGTCGATTCGTCCCGGACGCGCGCAGGACAGCGGTCTACGCGGAACTGAAGGCGCAGTACAACCGATATACAGCCGCCCTGTCGCCGCTCTGCCGGGACAGGCTGCACAATGGATAGGAGGATTTATCTACATGAAGGCATTGAAGGCGAGGGTCGTTCCCCTCAGGTTCAGGGAGGCCAACGCGCGGGAGGTGGCCGAGTACTCTGACCAGCTTGGCAAGCTGAACGAGATCTATGGCGGCGTGGCGGACTTCATGGAGACCGTCCTGGTGGGCGATCCCATCCCAGACTGCGACGCCATCGTGTTCCCGCAAATGATCGGCGCGGGCTATCATTACAAGGAAGCGCTGAGGCAATACGACAGGCCGATCCTCGTCATCACCTCCCAATACGGCACGGTGGACATGTGGGACTGGGAGCTGATCAGCTACCTGAGAAGCGGCGGGCTGACGGTGTTCTCTCCCTACAACATCGAGCTGGGCAAGGTGATCCTGAGGGCCATCGCCACGAAGGCACATCTGAAGGGCTCCAAATTCCTCATGTTCCAGGGCGATCCCGGAGAGGGCATGCAGGCCTACATCTTCAAGCGCTTTTACTGGTGGGAGCAGGAATGTACCCAACAGATCGAGCGGGCGTTCGGCGCAAAGCTGATCTACAGGAGCTGGAAGGAGGTCAACGCCCGGGCGGACGAGGTGGACGACGAGCTGGCGCTGAGGGAATTCAATAGCTGGGCGCTGCCGAGCGAGGGCATCACGGACGAGCAAAAGGCGCTGCAGGGCAAGCTGTATATTGCCATCAGGCAGACCATCGACGAGCTGGGAGGCGTGGACGGCATCGGCTCGAACTGCCTGAACGAGTCCATGTACTGCAGGACGACTCCCTGCGTGGTCTGGAACCAGCTGTTTGAGAAGGAGGGCATCATCTGGTGCTGCGAGGGAGATACACTGACGCTGCTATCCACCTACGTGCTGTACCACGCGCTCGAAGCCCCCATCATGATGACCAACATCTATCCCTTCCTCGTGGGCGAAGCTGCCATTCACCACGAGCGTATGAAGGCCTTTCCCCCGGTGAACGAGCCGGAGAACCACGCTCTGGGCGTTCACTGCGGCTACGCGGGCTTTGCCCCCAGGCGGTTCTGCGGCGAAAAGTGGAAGATCGTGTCCAAAGTGCTGGAAATCGTGGACGACAAGGCCGTCATGGTGGACTGCCAGCTTCCCGAAGGGGATATGGTGCTGGCTAAGATCAATCCCTCTTTCGACAGGCTCACGGTTATCCCCGGCAGGATCGTAAAGTACCTCCAGTTTCCCGGTACGGATGCCAGGAACGCCTCGCTTCTGTACTACCACGATGGCGAGAAGGTCATGGAGGAGCTGCCCAGTCATCACCA
>CACYET010000175.1 GCA_902773515.1 uncultured Eubacteriales bacterium
TGCCGCCGGACAAGGCCGCGCGGCTGGAGGCGCTGATGGACGCACTGGGCATCCCGGACCACCCCGGTCGGGCGTGCCTGCGGCGCGCCGTGGCCCTGGCCTGGGCGGACCGCCGCCTCGTGGGCGCGCTGCGAAAGCGCCTCTATCCGGCCGCGGCGCGGGAGACCGGCCTGCGGCCTGACCAGTGCGAGCGGGCCATCCGCCACGTGATCGACAGGGCGTTTCGCACGGGCGAGATCGAGCAGCAGCACAGGATCTTCGGAGATACCATCGACGCAAGGCGCGGCAAGCCCACCAGCGGTGAGATGATCGCGCAGCTTGCGGAAGAATTGCGTTGGGAGGGATGAGACCATGAAGAAAATGAAGCGCGTGGTGGTCATCGTGTTGGACGGCGCGGGCGCGGGCTGGCAGCACGACGCCGCCAAGTACGGCGACGAGGGCGCCAATACGCTCGGCCACGTGATCGAGCAGGCAAACCCGGCGATTCCCAACCTGGAGGAGCTCGGCATCCGGCACCTGCTGGGCCTGCAGGGCAAGGACGCGGACGATCCCATCGGCTGCTACGGCACGATGCTGGAGCAGGCCGCCGGCAAGGACACCACCACCGGCCACTGGGAGATCGCGGGCCTGACGCTGCGCAAGCCCTTCCCCACCTACCCGAACGGCTTTCCGCCGGAGGTGATCGAGGCCTTTGAGGCGGAGACCGGCATGGGCACCATCGGCAACAAGGTGGCCTCCGGCACGGCGATCATCGAGGAGCTCGGCGCGGAGCATCTGCGCACCGGCAAGCTGATCATCTACACCTCCGCCGACAGCGTGTTCCAGGTGGCCGCGCACGAGGCCGTGCTGCCCGCGATGGAGCTGTGGCACGTCTGCCGCACCGCCCGCCGCATCCTCAAGGGCGAGCACAACGTCGGCCGCGTCATCGCCCGCCCGTTCGAGGGCGAGGTGGGCCACTTCGTGCGCACCGCCAACCGGCGCGACTTCTCCGTGGACCCCACCGGCCGCACGATGCTGGACGCGGTGAAGTCCGCGGGCATGGACACCCTCGCCGTGGGCAAGATCGAGGACATCTTCAACCACCGGGGCATCACCCAGTCCAACCACACCGCCGGCAACCCCGCCTGCATCGACGCCACCATCGAATACCTGAAGAAGGATCGCTGGAAGGGCCTGATGTTCGTGAACCTGGTGGACACCGACATGCTGTTCGGCCACCGGCGCGACGTGCCGGGCTTCGCCAGGAGCCTGGAGGAGTTCGACCAGAAGCTGCCGGAGATCATGCGGCTGCTGGGCGAGGACGGCCTTCTGATGATCACCGCTGACCACGGCTGCGACCCCGCCTACACCGCCCACACCGATCACACCCGCGAGCGCGTGCCGCTGCTGGTGTGGGGCCTGGGCATCGAGGAGGGCGTGAACCTGGGCGAGCGCGCCACGTTCGCGGACGTCTCCGCCACGGCGCTGGAGGCGCTGGGCGTGAAGGAAAAGCTGGACGGGACTTCGTTCTACAAGGAAATCGCGCTCGATTGACCCCCGAACGCGGCATCCGGCCATAGTTTTACAAAAAAAGGGCTTTTCATTTTCGACATAATAGGGTATAATTAGATTGTAACTATGGGTACGCGCGCTCACGCGCTCGCCATAATACGATTTTATTTAGGGAGGTTTTTCCAATGGCTGTTAAAGTTGCTATCAATGGTTTCGGTCGTATCGGTCGCCTGGCGTTCCGCCAGATGTTCGGCGCTGAGGGCTACGAAGTCGTCGCCATCAACGATCTGACTTCCCCCGCCATGCTGGCGCACCTGCTGAAGTATGACTCCACGCAGGGCAACTACGCCAACGATCACAAGGTCGAGGCCACTGAGAATTCCATCATCGTGGACGGCAAGGAAATCCGCATCTACGCCGAGAAGGACGCCAACAACTGCCCCTGGGGCGAGCTGAAGGTGGACGTCGTTCTGGAGTGCACCGGCTTCTACACCTCCAAGGAAAAGAGCCAGGCCCACATCAACGCCGGCGCCCGCAAGGTCGTCATCTCCGCTCCGGCCGGCAAGGACCTGCCCACCATCGTCTACAACGTGAACCACACCACCCTGAAGCCCGAAGATACCATCATCTCCGCCGCTTCCTGCACCACCAACTGCCTGGCCCCCATGGCCAAGGCCCTGAACGACGGTTGGGCGGTTGAGTCCGGCATCATGTGCACCATCCACGCCTACACCGGCGACCAGATGGTCCTGGACGGCCCGCATCGCAAGGGCGACCTGCGTCGCTCCCGCGCCGCCGCGATCAACATCGTTCCCAACAGCACCGGCGCTGCCAAGGCCATCGGCCTGGTCATCCCCGAGCTGAACGGCAAGCTGATCGGCGCGGCCCAGCGCGTGCCCACCCCCACCGGCTCCACCACCATCCTGAACGCCATCGTCAAGGGCGCTCCCACCATCGAGGAGATCAACGCCCAGATGAAGAAGGAGTCCAATCAGTCCTTCGGCTACACCGAGGATCCGATCGTCTCCTCCGACATCGTCGGCATGCGCTTCGGCAGCCTGTTCGACGCCACCCAGACCATGGTCATCAACCTGGAGAACGGCACCAGCCAGGTCCAGGTCGTGTCCTGGTATGACAACGAGAACAGCTACACCAGCCAGATGGTCCGCACCATCAAGTACTTCAGCGAGCTGAAGTAAGCCGGTGAAAACGGCGGTTGATCGCTGCCGCACGCAAGCGCGGGGTGATTGACTCAGACCCAATGAAGCGCAGCGCCCTTCCGAAAGGAAGGGCGCTGTTGATAGTATTGGATACCGTTTAGTGCAGCGGCGCTATTGATGTTCTGATACCATTCGTAGGGGCGCCGTTGCGGCGCCCGCCACAAGATCCCAGATTGCCACGGCCTGCGGCCTCGTAATGACGTGGTTCGGCTACGCTTCGTTGGACGTCATTGCGTTGCCAAAGGCCTAACGAAGCGTTTGGAGGCTCATGTCAATGAGCCGAAGTGGCAATCCGGTCTCCTTCATTCCTCGTCCGGCAAATACTCCATCACATCCTCCACCCGGCAATCCAGTATCCGGCAAAACATGTCGATCGTGCGGGTGCCTGAGACACTTTCCCTGCAACCTTCCCCCGCGTCGCGCCTTGCGCGGCGCGGGTTTCTGTGCTATACTGTGCGTGAAGGGAGGGAGCGACATGGAGAGCGCCTACACCGTTTCCCAGATTCGGGATCGCCTGACGCCGGTCTTTCGCAGCAATAATGTGCGCCGCGCCGTGCTGTTCGGCTCCTATGGCAAGGGTCTGGCCACGCCCCAAAGCGACGTGGATATCCTCGTGGACAGCGGTTTGCACGGGCTTTCCTTCTTCGGTTTATTGGAGGACGTATGCCAATCCCTCGACTGCCCGGTGGACCTGATCGACACCCGGGACGTGATTCCCGGCTCCACCATCGACCGCGAAATCCAGCGAACGGGGACGGTCATCTATGAACAATAAACGCATCGCGCAGACGCTGAAAAAGATCATCGCCCACATCGACCACACGCTGGAGTATAGCCGTGGCCTTGACTTCGACGCATTCATGAAAAACCGCATGCTTCAGGAGGCATGCGTATTCAACATCCTTCAGATCGGCGAACTGGCGCGTAACGGATTGGACGATGCTTTCACCGCCGCACATCCGCAAATCCCGTGGCGGCAAATGTACGGGCTGCGCAATCGCATCGCGCACGACTACGAGGGCATCCGCATGCAGATCGTCTGGGAGACCATCACACAGGACTTTGAACCGCTTGAAGCCGCATTGTCGGAAATACTGAAAACCATTCCCTGTGAATAGCCCTATTCCCCCGCGCCCAAACAAAAAACCCCCTCGTTCCAGCCTGTCGGCGGGCGCGAGGGGTTTTCGTGTTTCAGCGCTGCCTACCCCGGGCGAGGAGGGGGTCGGAGAGCGTGCGGCGGAAGAAGGTAATCAGCGGGCCCATGAACAGGGCGGTGATGACGGTGCCCAGGCCGACGGGCGCGCCCAGCGCCAGGCCGACGCCCACGCAGATGAGGTCGGAGATGATGCGCACCGCCCGGAAGGGCAGCACCCGGCCCAGCACCTTCGGCTTGCCGTCGGCGATGTGCAGCGGGATCGCGTCATAGGTGGAGACGCCGAGGTCCGCGGTGTAGTACAGCGCCGCGGCGATGCAGGTCACCACCACGCCCACCAGCAAAAACGCCACGCGCAGGGCCATCGACGGCTCGCCGAAGATGCGCAGCAGCGCCGCCTCGGAGAACTCCGCCATGTAGCCCAGCAGGAACAGGTTGATGAACGTGGAGATGCCGATGTAGTGGCGGTCGAGGAAGAACACCACCGCCAGCTGCACGGCGTTGACGAGCATGTAGA
>CACYET010000176.1 GCA_902773515.1 uncultured Eubacteriales bacterium
GGGTTCCTCACCCTCGGAATGGGTGGTGACATCCGGGTCGTTCTGCAGCGCGGAGTGCAGGATCCGGCGCTCGTAGGGGTTCATGGGCTCCAGCGCCACGCGGCGGCCGCTCTTCTTGGCGCGGCCCGCCATGCGCACGGCCAGCTTGCGCAGGGCCTCCTCGCGCTTGGCGCGGTAGTTCTCGGTGTCGATGGACACGCGCAGGTAGTCCTCGCGGCCCCGGTTGATGTTCAGGCTGGTCAGGTACTGCAGCGCGTCCAGGGTCTCGCCCCGGCGGCCGATCAGCAGGCTCATGTTCTCGCCGGCCATCTGCATGCGCAGCTGCTCGGGCGTCTCCATCAGCTCGATCGAAACCGGCACGCCCATGCGGTCGGTCAGCCCGAAAAGGAACTCGCAGGCCTTCTTCGCGTCTTCGGACTGCGCGTCCTCGGCGGTGGGCACGAACGGCTCGTGCTCGATCACGGGCGCGGGCTCGCCGACGGACGGCTCGTCGCTCGCTTCGTAGGCCTCGGCGGCTTCGCCCTTCGCCCCGCCCCTGCGGCGGCGGCGATTGCGGCTCTTCTTCTGGGTCGGGGCCTCCTCGGCGGCCTCGTCCCGGGTCTCTTCCTCGGCGCTTTCGACCTTCGCGGGCTTTTCAGCCTTGGGCTTGTCGGCCTTGCGCTTCTCGGTCTTGGGCTTGCGGGCACTCCCGGCGTCCAGCGAGAGCACCGGCATCTCGATGTCCAGCGCCGGGTCTTCGCCCTTCACGGTCAGCTTCACCTTCGCGGGCTTGCCGAACATGCCGAACAGCCCGGGGCTGCCCATTTCTACAACCTGGATATCGACGTCATCGGAATCGCAGCCCAGCTCTGCCAGGCCGTTGCGGATGGCGTCCTTCACCGTCTTGCCACTGGCTTCAATGGATTTCAAGGCGCTTTGCCTCCTTATTATTCAATTACTCGTCGGGGGTCTGCGCAGCGGCCGCGGCCTTGGCGTCCTGGCGCTCAAAGTACCAGTTCACGGCCAACTGCTGCACGATCTGGATCACGTTCGCCGCCATCCAGTAGATGGAGAACGCGGCGTTGGAAGTGGCGCAGATCCAGACCGAGAAGATCGGGAAAAACCACTTCATCACGGGACTGTTCATCGGGTTGGACTGGGGTTGGTCGCCCTTCTGGGCCTCCTGCAGCTCCTTCTGCTCCTTGGTCTGCTTGCCGTTCATGATCTTGGTCATCAAGAACTGGCTCGCGCCGGCCAGCAGCGGCAGTATAAACAGGCCGTTGCCGTACTTGAACAGGTTGGCGAGGCTGTTGGGCAGGGTCATGCGGAGGGTGGTGAAGATGACCGGGATGGAGACGTTGGTGAAGGCGGTGGCCGGCGCCAGCGCGGCAGCCAGATGGCTGTAGTCGCTGGACTTGAGGTACTCCACGGCCGCGGCGATGTTCTCCGCCGTCAACACGGTGGAGCTCTTCACCGGCTGCACCATGCGCAGCGTGCTGCCCACGGCGGGCAGGATCGTGGCGGCGAAGGAATCCGGCTGAAACACGTTCTTGATCCACAGCCAGCTCTGCAAGCTGGGCAGCGTGTTGGTCGCCTTCATGTCCAGAAGCATCTGGATGGTCTGCTCGTTGCCGACGGTGCGCATGGCGGAGAACATGATCCAGAGGATCGGCAGCGAGATCAGCATGGGCAGGCAGCCCGCGGTGGGGCTGACGTGCTCCTTGCGATAGAGCTCCATGGTCTTCTGGTTCAGCTTGTCCTTGTCGTTGGCGTACTTCTTCTGCAACGCCTGCAGCTGGGGCTGGATCTTGGAGATCTGGCGCATGCTCTTCTTGCTCTTGATGTCCAGGGGCAGCAGCACGATGCGGATCAGCAGCGTGAACAGCACGATCGACCAACCGTAGTTGCCCACCAGGTTGTTGATCCACGTCAACAGATTGACAAAAAAGCCCGTCATACGATAGCCTCCAATCGGTTTGATGACTCCCCCGGCGCACCCCCGCGCCCGATTCCAGTAAAACGCCCCGCCGCACCTTGGGGTGACCGCGGAGCGTTGACCGTCAGGGAACGGGGTCGTATCCGCCCGCGTGGAACGGATGACAGCGCAGTATCCGGCGCAGCGCCAGATACCCCCCCTTGAGCGCACCATATTTCTCGACGGCCTCCATCGCGTATTGCGAGCAGGTCGGCGTGAACCGGCAGCAGCCGGGATGCAGCGGCGAAATGCTGACGCGATAGAAGCGGATCATCCACAACAGCGCCCGCTTCGGAACGCCGCGCAATCCTCGCATGTCATTCCCCTCCGCCTTGCCGAGCGGGTCCTCCCCGCTGCGGCGCGTCCTTGAGCAGCCCGGCCCTCGCAAGCAGCTTGCGCAGCTCCCGCGTCACGGCCTCGTGCGGCGCGTCCACGATCGAATTCCTCGCGATGAACACGTACTTGCCGCACTTCATCTCCTCGCGCAGCTTCCGCACGTCCTCGCGCAGGATGCGCCGGATGCGGTTGCGCGTGACGGCGTTGCCCACCTTGCCCGAGACCGAGAAGCCGATCTTCAGATCCCGGCCCTTGAGGTGGATCAACACCAGGTTGCGCGAGGGATAGGACTTGCCCCGGCGATACACGTAGCGATAATTCCGGTTGCTGCCCAGTCGGTAGCGGCGCGGGAAGGCTTCGCTCCCCGGCGCGCGCCCGCGCTTGGCCTCCATCGTTGGCACTTACGCGGACAGGACCTTGCGGCCGCGGGCGCGGCGGGCCTTCAACACGTTGCGGCCGGCGCGGGTCTTCATGCGGGCACGGAAACCATGTACTTTGCTTCTCTGGCGCTTCTTGGGCTGATAGGTACGGACAGACATTTGGAACACTCCTTACAAATTAATATGTCGCATTCGCCGGGCGCCGGTTGCGCGTCGGCGAACAATGCCATGGTTATAGCCTTATAAGTATACGGGATTAAAATGGGGCTGTCAAGGGTGGTTATGTGAAATATGTTGGGCAAATGATGAGGGAGTAGGGAACAGGGAGTAGGGAGTAGGGAGTAGGAATGGCGGCTGCCGCGCGGTATTTCGCAACGTGGCAGTATGGATTGGGCGGGCGCCGCATCGGCGCCCCTACGCATAATGTCAGCTTCCTTCCACTCCTAACTCCTCACTCCTAACTCCTCACTCGATTGTAATCCCCCGCCCGATCTGGTATAATACAGGCAGCACGGAATCGGGGTATATGGAATGAAGAAGGAGAACCAACGGCGCGGGGTCGTCCGCGCCCCGAGGGACCACGCCGCGGCGGGCGACCTGCTGCGGGTGGTTTGCGTGGGGATGATCGGCTGGTACCACATCTGGCAGCAGTCGTGGCTGAACCCGAACCTGCGCGTCGGCGCGCTGCAGGTGGACCTGCTGAAGCCGGTGCGCACGGGCTACCTGTTCGTGGACCTGATGCTGATGCTCAGCGGCTTTCTGCTGTACCTGCCCTGGGCCAACGGCAAGCCGCGCCCGACCCGCGAATTCTACGCCCGGCGGGCGCTGCGCATCCTGCCCAGCTATTGGTTCTGCCTGGTGGTGATGCTCGCCTTCGCGCTCATGCAGCCGGGCTGCGACCCCGGTCGGCTGCTCAAAGACCTGCTGGCGCACCTGGGCTTTGCGCACAACCTGTTCTACTTCTCCTATGTGTCCACGCAGCTGAACGTGGTGCTGTGGACGCTGGCGGTAGAGGTACAGTTCTACCTGATCTTCCCGCTGCTGGCCCCGGCGTTTAAGAAGCGCCCGCTGGCCTGCTACCTGGCGATGACGGGCGCGGCGCTGTGCTTCCAGCGGCTCTGGACGATCCCGATGGAGGATACCACGCTGTTCGTGAACCGGCTGCCCAACTTCCTGGACGTGTACGCCAACGGCATGATGGCCGCGCACATCTACGCCGCCCTGGCGAAAAAGAAGCGGCGCCGCGCGCTCATCGCCGCGCTGGGCACGCTGGCGTGCGTCGCGGGCATATGGGGCGTCGGCGCGCTGATCGCGGGCCAGGCGAGAATCAGCGGCTACCCGGCGCTGCGCCGGGGTCAGCTGGACCGCCGCTGGCTGCTGAGCGCGTGCGGGGCGCTGATCCTGGCGGGCGGCAGCCTGAGCTTCGCGCCCGTGCGCCGCGCGATGTCCAACCGGGTCGTACGCTTTCTGTCCGGCATCTCCTTCAACTTCTACATCTGGCACCAGTGGCTCGCCGTGCAATTGAAGCAGTGGCGCATCCCGCCCTACCTGGCCGCCGAGAACCCCAACCAGGCCGGGGAAATGCCCTGGCAGCTGCACTACACGCTGCTGTGCTTCGCCGCGTCGACGGCGGTCATTCTGCGGTCACGTACCTGGTGGAAAAGCCCGCGGCGAGATGGGGGCGGAAAAAGATGAGGGAGTTAGGAGTGTGGAGTGTGGAGTGAGGAGTGAGGAGTGAGGAGTGGAGAGTGCCAGGGAACCAGATTGCCACGTCGGTCCCGTTGGGACCTCCTCGCAATGACGTTGCTCGGCTACACTTCGTTGTATGTCATTGCGAGGAGCGAAGCGACGTGGCAATCTGGTTCCCCGCATTGACGTACAACGAATCGACGACTCACTGCGTCATTGCGAGGAGGAGCGCAGCGACGACGTGGCAACCCGGTCCCCCGCATTGACGTACAACGAAACGCAACCGAACAACGTCATTGCGAGGAGGAGCGCAGCGACGACGTGGCAATCTGGTCCCCCGCATTCTCAACTTCTAACTCCTAACTCCTAACTCCTCACTCCTAACTCCTCACTCCTCCCAAACTGCTCTCCTCCCCGTCCGTCGGTTCAACGAGCGGTTCGGGCCGCGCAAACGTCGAATCGACGTCGACGAAGGCGTTTGTCCTGCCGCTCTCGATGATCGCGTCGATGACCTCCAGCACGTGGGTCGCCATGTCGGCGCTCGCGCGGGCGGGACGGCCCGTGCGGATGGACCACGCCATCTCGGCGGGACCGACGCCCCGGGCGTTGTCTGAAAAGCCGAAGTCGCTCTCCAGCGCCCGCGCGGGCGCGGGCGGCTGGTCGTAGGCCCAGTTCGGCTGCAGGCGCACCTCGCCGCCGAAGCCGTTGGGGTCGGGCAGGTAGAGGATGCCCTTCGTGCCGTAGATCGCGAAGAAGTGCTGGTCCTCGATCACGCTGTCGGCGTTCACGTGGGCGGTGCCGCTGACGCCGCTCTTCAGCGTGATCACCGCGCTGACCTCGCTCTCGTTGGGCGTGGCGATGTCCTGGCCGAAGGTAGCGGAGCGCGGGTCGACGTCCCGGTGCGTGGGATACGGCGCGCGCACCGCCGCCGCCACCCGCGCGACGGGCCCCAGCAGGCTGCACAGCGCGGTGAAGTAGTAGACGGAGTAGTCGTAGGCCACGCCGCCGAACGGCATATTCAGGAACCGGAAGAAGCTGGTCAAAAAGCTGTTGTCGCGGTTGGCGGCGAACGCGAACGAGGTCACCTCGCCGATCAGCCCGCCGTCGATGGCCCGCCGCGCCGTCTGCAGCGCCGCGCCCAGGAACGTGTCCGGCGCGGAGCCCAGCCGGAGCCCCTTCTCCCTCGCCAGGTCGGCCAGCGCCCGCGCGCTCTCGTGGCTGGTGGTCATCACCTTCTCGGTGTACACGTGCTTGCCCGCCAGCAGCGCCCGCCGGATGATGTCCTCGTGGGCCGGGGCGGGCGTCAGGTTCACGATCATGTCAATGCCGTCGTCCGCGAGCATCGCGTCCAGCGATTCGTAGGCCGGGATGCCGAACTCGTCCGCGCGGCGCTTCGCGTTCTCGTAGTGGCCCGAGCACAGCCCCGCCACCTCCAGGATGTCGAAGCGCCCGATCATGTTCTTCAGGTAGATGCCGCTGATCAGCCCGGAGCCGACCACGCCGACGCGCAGGGGTTTCGCTTGCATGGGGACTGCCTCCTCGTTGTTGGATGGCACCATGATAGCATAAACTTATCCCCCACGCAATATGAAAAACACTGTGCTGAATGTCCGGCACCGATACGGACGCCAACTATGGCGTCCCTACGGCGCACTCCACTCTTCACTCTCCACTCTTAACTCTCCACTCTCTCACTGCGCTCTCGCCGGCTTCTTCTGGAACCGCGCCCGGTGCTGCTGGTCGCTGGGCTTGGCGGCCACCTCGCCGGCAGCCATCAGCGACTGCTTCGTCAGCAGCGGGCCGACCAGCTCGTACACCAGCACGCTGAACAGGGTGATGTTGCGGATCATGCCGCCCATCTCGCCGCCCAGCGCCTGTGCCGTCACAACCATGCCCAGCGCCACGCCCGCCTGCGGGAACAGCGTGACGCCCAGGTACTTCTTCACCTTCTCGTCGCAGCCCATCAGCGTGCTGCTGAACCGCGCGCCCAGATACTTGCCCGCACAGCGCACGAGGATGTACACCAGGCCGATCAACAGGATCGAGGGATAGCGGAACACGGACAGCTCCAGCCGCGCGCCGGAGATCACGAAGAACAGCGCGTACAGCGGCGCCGTCCACTGCTCGGAGCGATTCATGATGTCCACCGAGTACTCGCTGAGGTTGCAGAACGTCGTGCCCAGCATCATGCACACCAGCAGCGACGAGAACGCGATCTTCGCCCCGCCGCCCAGCGACAGCTCCAGCCCCGACAGCGCGATCGTCATCACCACGAACGCGATCGTCAGCGACAGGCGGTTCTTGTTCGAGAAGAACAGCTTCTCCAGCGCCGTGAGCAGCCCGCCCATCGCCGCGCCGAGCACGAGCGAGCATGCGATCTGGATTAGCGGGTTGAGGATCACGGAGACGGCGTTCAGCTGCCCGCCCTCCATGGCCTGCGCCACGCCGAACGACACCGCGAACACCACCAGGCCCACGGCGTCGTCCAGCGCCACGATGGGCAGCAGCAGGTCCGTCAGCGGGCCCTTGGCCTTGTACTGGCGCACCACCATCAGCGTGGCCGCCGGGGCCGTAGCCGAGGCGATCGCGCCCAGCGTAATGGCCACCGGCAGGGGCAGCCGGTCCGCGCCGAGGATGAAGTGCAGC
>CACYET010000177.1 GCA_902773515.1 uncultured Eubacteriales bacterium
AGCCGCGTTCACGGCGGCCTTGGTGTCGTCGGAGGCGTACTTGTCAAAGTTCTTGTCGGTCACGATGCCCACGCCGCCTTCGGCCAGGCCCAGCGTCACCTCGCTGCCCCAGTACTCGTTGCCGGCGTCCAGCTCGTCGAACACCCAGATCAGCGAATTGCCGATGTTCTTTAGACCCGAGGTCAGCGTCAGGGCCGCCAGGTCGGGGCTCAGCGTCAGCTCCTGGTCGGAGTCCACGCCGATGAACCAGGCCTTGCCGGTCTCCAGAGCGGCCTCGGCCGCGCCGTTGCCGGCGTTGCCCGCGACGCCCCAGATGATGTCGCACTTGTTGTCGTTGATCATGGACAGGCCGTACTCCTTGGCGATGGCGGTGTCCACGTAGTCATTGGTGTAGCGGGTGTCGATCTTGATGTCGGGGTTCACGGACTGCGCGCCCTCGATGAAGCCGATCAGGAAGTCGTTGATGACGGGAGAATCCACGCCGCCGACAAAGCCGACCACGGCGTCCTCGTTGATGTTCTCCAGGGCGGTATCGGTGGTCATGGAGGCCGCGAACACGCCGATCAGGTAGCCCATGTCGTTCTGCCTGTAGGTCAGGTTCAGCACGTTGTCGTTCTCACCGACATAGGTGTTGTCGTCGAAGATGACGTACTTCTGCTCCGGATACTCGGTGGCGACTTCCTTCAGGTAGTCGGGCATCTGGTAGGTGCCGCAGATGATCACGTCGTATTCCTCGGAAGCGGACACGTCGTACAGCGTGGACAGCCAGGTGGGCTGGTCCTCGTCGGTGCCGCCCATCTCGATGGTCGTGCACTCGATGCGGCCGGCCTCCTCCAGCGCGGTCAGGCCCGCGGCGGCGGAGTCAAAGAAGGACTTGTCGCCCAGGTTGCCGTTGACCAGGTAGGCCACGGTGTACACGTCGCCCTCGGCGCAGGCCGCGGCGGCGGCCAGCGTCATCAGCATTGCGACGGCCAGGATCAGCGCAAAGAATTTCCTCATGTTGTTTGCCTCCTTGTGTTTGTTTGGTGCGGGATATGTACCCGCAATTCATTTATATTTTACAACAAACTTACATTGATGTCAACACCGTTTTGTCGCCCGTTCACGTTTTGGGAAAATCCACGCGGCGCTTTTTTGCATGAATCCATTGACATCGGGCCGCGTTGCGTGTATATAATGAATCGGAACCTATCTCGGATACGTTTGACGCGTTTTACCCCGACACGAAAGGCAGGAGGCAGGATATATGAATTGTGAAAACATCAGCCTGGGCGCGCTGTTGAGCGACCCCCGCGTCGCGCCGATCGCATCGGACGCCATCCGCGGACGCGACCTGAGCGCGGAGCCGCTCTGGGACATGACGCCCGCCCGGCTCAAAGGCGAGGGCATCTTCTGCGGCGACATCGCAAGCGGCTTTGAGCGCCTGTACCGGGCCGCCGACGCTGGCGACTGGTACTTTCCGCTGTACAGCGCCGAGGAATGCGCGCAGGACCCGGCCCGCGAGGGCGTGAGCCTCGTCCGCTTCGCCTCCGACGATCCCGCCGCCGACAATCGGCCCTTCCTGCTGGTGGTTCCCGGCGGCGGCTTCGTGAACGTCTGGAACCTGACGGAGGGCTGGCCGATCGCCGCGCAGTTCAACCGCCTCGGCTACCACGCGTTCATACTCACCTATCAGGTCGGGGGCGAGGAAAGGCTGATCGACAAGTGCCTGGAGGACTTCGCCCGCGCGCTGCGCCTCATCCAAAAGAACGAGGCGCGCTTCCACGTGCGCGCCGACCGGTACATCACCTGCGGGTTCTCCGCCGGCGGCTACCTGATCTGCCTGTGGAACACGCGCCTGGGCTACCCGGCCCACGGCCTTCCGAAGCCGAAGGCCTCCTTCCCTGTCTACCCCGTCACGACGCTGCGCGAGCAGATCCGCTACCTCTCGTCCGACCTTGCGGAGTCGATCCGGCTCTACGGCTCTTCCATCGAGGAGGCGGCGCAGACGGAGTATGAGATCCCCGACCACGTGGAGCACTTCCCGCCCTGCGCCATCTTCGTGGCCGCCGGGGACGACCTGGTGGACCCGGAGAACTCGAAGCTGCTGGCCGCGTCGCTCGAAAAGGAAAACATCCCCTGCCGCCTCGAGGTCGGTCCCACCGGGAACCACGGCTTCGCGGACGGCTCGGGGATGTGCATGGCCGGCTGGACGGAGCGCGCCGTCAGATGGTACGAGGGGTTGGGAGAGTAAGGAGGCATTGAAGGGGCTGTCCTAAAACGAATACCGGTGTATAAACACAATGTAGGGGCGCCGATGCGGCGCCCGCCCCCGGCTGTGCCGGGTTCCAATTGCTGCCGCGCGGTAAAGCGCAACGTGGCAACTGGATTGAAGCGGGCGGCCGGTAAAGCGCAACGTGGCAACTGGATTGAAGCGGGCGGCGCGTCGCCGCCCCTACAGCTGAATGTCCTTCGCATACCTATGCGTTTTGAGACAACCTCTTATCGCTCTTACACTCCCCTGACCGGCAAGACGACCTCCGCTTCCCCGACGCCCTCCGCCGTCACGCGCAGGCGCGCCTCGCCCGCATTGACCCCTGCCCGGAGCACCGCCAGCGCCGTTCCGCGATAGCTGGTGAACGCGCCCCGGGTGTAGTTTTCGGCGGTGATCGGATTGGCCGAGCCGAAGCCCAGCAGCGTAGCCGCGCCGCTGACCTCGGCCCTCAGGGGCACCTCGGCGTCCGGGACCACGTTCCCGTCCGCGTCCACGAGCTCCGCGCGCACGTAGGCCAGCGAAGCACCGTCGCCCGCGAGGCCGTCCGTCTCGGGGACCAGCCGGACCCGCGCGACCTCCCCGGTCGTTTTCAGCGCCGAGCGGGACACCTCCGCGCCGCCGCTGTAGCCCACGGCCTCCAGCGTGCCGGGGGCGTATTGGATGTGGAACAGGAACGTCAGCGGCATGTCGTGCACCGTCGACTCCTCGGCGCGCAGGCGGCCGATACACGCGCCGTTCAGGGTGAGCGCCACCTCCTCCGCCGCGCTGAACACCAGCACGTCCACGGGCCTGCCTTCGCTGTTTTTCCAGTTCCAGTTGGCGCGGACGCCCGGGAAGCCCCACGGCGTGAGCACCTCCACCTTGCCGAAATCGGCCGGGTCGTAGCTGAACACGGCCGTCTCGCCGCCGCCCCAAACGATGCGCCGGTAGACGCCCTGCGGCATCAGCGCGCCAGTGATGTCGAAGTCCGCGTCGTTGGCCAATCGCCACGGGAACGGCGAGCCGCTGGCCCACGGGCTCGCGGCGATCTTCATGCCGGGGTCGCCCGGCGCGAGGAACGTGGAGCGGCCGATGCCCGCCTCGCCGATGTAGTCCCAGGCCGTCCACGTGAACTCGCCGATCACCCACGGCGTGCGCTCGATCATCGGCCAGTGCCGCCCGACCTGCACCGGAAAGTTCTCCGAGCCCAGGATCACCCGCTCCGCAAAGCGCGCGTGGTCCTGCGCGTACTTGTCCTCCAGGTAGTTGTAGCCGACGACGTCCAGGGGGCTGGCGTAGGCCTCGGTGTATTCCTCCCACAGCATGTCCTGTGCGCCGCCGAGGTCCGCGTTTTGCAGCTCGCCCTCCCGGCCCTTCAGGCGGGACAGGCCCCGCTGGGCGTTGTCCGCGGAGAACACGCCGCTGAAGGTGGCCAGCAGCGTGCCGGCCACGTCGTTGCGCAGCAGCACCCGGTAGCCGCCGGAGGGAGCCTGCACGCTGCCAGTCGGTCTCAAAGAACTGGTTGTAGTCGCCGGGCTGCTTGCCCATGCCCCAGGCGTCAAACGCCTCGTCGAACACGTACAGGCCCAGCCGGTCGCACGCCTCGATCAGCGCGGCGGAGGGCGGGTTGTGGGTCGTGCGGATGGCGTTGAAGCCGACCTCCTTCAGCTTTTTCACCTTGCGCGCCTCGGCGTCGTACAGGCTCACCGCGCCGATGACGCCGTTGTCGTGGTGCAGGCAGCCGCCGCGCAGCTTGACGACCTTCCCGTTGACGCGCAGGCCGTGCTTCACGTCCGCCTCGACGGTGCGGATGCCGAACAGCACGCTCTCTTCATCGACGGTCGGGTTCTCCGCGGGGATCATGCGGGTCTTGTAGGTGCCCGTGTCCTTTGTCCGCACGACGAGCCGATAGAGGTTCGGCGTCTCGGCGCTCCAGAGCTTTGGCGCGTCCACGGTCAACGTCGCGCGGGCCGTCGCCGCGCCCATCGGCGGCACCTGTACGAGCGCCTTCGTCGTGCGGACGGCGTCGCCGCTGATCTCGTCCACCAGCGCGAACTCCACTTCCGCGAGTCGGTTCTCGGCATAATCGTTGCTTATCTCGGCACTGACCTGCAAATAGGCGGTCTCGGGCGCGCCGTCCGGCGCGTACTCGATCTTCCTCGTGTGGCCCGCCAGCCCGCCGAACGCCACGTGCAGCTTCGGCATGTGCGCGAGCGTCACGCCACGGAACAGCCCCGCGCCGGAGTACCAGCGCGAGTTCGGCTGCATGCTGGGGTTGACGGTGATGACGACGCAGTTCGCCTCGCCCGGATAGACCAGTTGCGTGATGTCGGCCTCAAAGGGCGCGTAGCCGTAGTGCTGCAGCGCGGCCTTCGCGCCGTTGACCTCGATCGTGGCGTTCATCATCGCGCCGTCCAGCCGCAGCGCCACGCGCTCGCCCGCCCATTCCGCGGGGATCTCGATCTGCTTCCAGTAGTGCGCAACGCCCGCGTCGTAGTAGCCGCTGGACGACTTGGACGTCGCGTCTGCGCGCACGTCGCCCTCAATCATGTAGTCGTGCGGCAGGTCCACGACGCGCTCCTCCAGCGTCCCCAGCAGCCGTGCGGGACCGTCGACGAGGCCGTATCCAAAGTGCCATTCCCGGTTGATGTCTGTGCTTCGCATGGTGTCTCTCCTTCGCACGTTTATTGTCTGCTTATATAGTTATCCGCAGGCGCGGCTTTTTCCTGCTTTTTTCGCGCTTTATCGCCGTTTTTTCTCCAAAACCGCGCCGTCGGTCGCCGCCTTCCTTGCACGGCAATTCACAGAAAATTCTCAATTTGACACCCGTTTTCATATTGACATTTTGATGCACCGTGCTAAAATGTGTTTGACTGTAGGAAAGGAGGAAGCGAACCGTGTTCAAGCGCAGACAAGTGCTTGCCGTTCTGATTTGCGCCCTCATGGCGCTGTCGATGCTCGCGTCCTCCGCCTGCATCGCGCACGAGGCGATCCATCCCCACGCCTGCACCGGCGAGGATTGTCCCGTCTGCCAGTTCATCGCGCATCTCGAGCAGGTCCGCCGGGACTTCGGCGCGATCCTGCTGGCGCTGCTTCTGATCTGCACCTCTCTGGCCGTGGGCCGCGCCTGGCGCGCCGTCCCGGCGATGGCCGTGCCCGCGCTCGCCACGCCGGTCGGCAGGAAGATCCGCCTGAACAGTTAAATCTTACCTATTCGCAAGGGTGAACGCGCCCCCGCGCCGTTTTTGCGCCGCGGAAGGGCTTGCGTTTGTTTGCCCTTGCCTTTTTATGCCCGTCGATATCCCATCATAAAAATAGAATATTCGGAGGAAACCACGATGAAGAAAACCATTGCGGGCGCGATCGCCCTCGTCATGCTGTTTGTTTTTGCGTTTTCCGGCGCCGCCTGCGCCGAGGAGAAGAAGATCAGCGTCGTGACCACCATCTTCCCGATCTACGACTGGGTGCGCGAGATCGCCGGGGACGGCGACGTTGAGATCACGATGCTGCTGGACACCGGCGTGGACCTGCACAGCTACCAGCCCACCGCGCAGGACATTTTGAAGATCGCGTCCTGCGACGTGTTCGCGTACGTGGGCGGCGAGTCCGACGCGTGGGTCGATGGCGCGCTGGCCGGAGCGCCGAACCCGGATAGGACGGTCGTCAACCTGCTCGAAGCCCTGGGCGACGACATCAAAGCCGAGGAGCACGTCGAGGGCATGGAGGCCGAAGAGGAAGAGGAGGAGGACGAGGAGGGCGTCGAGTACGACGAGCACGTATGGCTGTCGCTGCGCAACGCGCAAAAGCTGGTAAGGGCGCTGGCGGACGCGCTGTCCCAGGCCGACCCCGACCGCGCCGAAGCCTACGCGGCCAACGCCGACGCCTACATTGAAAAGCTCGCCGCGCTGGACGCCGAATACGCCGCTGCCCGCGAGGGTGCCGACTTCGACACGATCCTCTTCGGCGACCGCTTCCCCTTCCGCTACCTGGCAGACGACTATGACCTCGACTACTACGCCGCCTTCGCCGGCTGCTCCGCCGAGAGCGAGGCCAGCTTCGAGACCATCGTGTTCCTCGCGGGCAAGGTGGACGAGCTCGGGCTCGGCACCGTGTTGACCATCGAGGGGACCGACCACCGCATCGCCGAGACGATCGTGGAGAACACGCAGGCGAAGGACGCAAAGGTGCTGTCGCTGGATTCGATGCAGTCCGTCACCGCCGGGGACGTCCAGGGCGGCGCGACCTACCTGGGCGCGATGGAGGGCAACCTCGACGCGTTGAAGCAGGCGCTGACGAAGTAATCCGCATTCTTGATTCCGAAGGAAGGTTTGACTATGGCGCTGTTGACGGTGCGGGACCTCTCGCTCGGCTATGAATCCCACGCGATCCTCGAGCATCTGAGCTTTGAGGTGAACGCGGGCGACTACCTGTGCGTCGTGGGCGAAAACGGCTCCGGCAAGTCCACGCTGATGCGCACGATCCTGGGCCTGCAAAGGCCGCTGGGCGGCACGATCGCCTTTGGGGACGGCCTGAAGCCGAACGAAATCGGCTACCTGCCCCAGCAGACCGCCATCCAGCGCGACTTCCCCGCGACGGTGTGGGAGATCGTGCTGTCGGGCTGCCAGGCCCGCGCGGGCAGGCGCGCGTTCTACAACCGAGAAGAAAAGGCGCTCGCGGCGCAGAGCCTTGAGCGCATGGGCATGGAGGGCTTCAGGAAGCGCTGCTACCGGGAGCTCTCCGGCGGCCAGCAGCAGCGCGTGCTGCTGGCGCGGGCGCTTTGCGCGACGAGGAAGCTGCTGCTGATGGACGAGCCGGTGTCCGGCCTCGACCCGAAGGTGACGGCGGAGATGTACGGCTTGATCGAACAGCTGAGCCGCGGCGGCGTAGCGATCATCATGATCTCGCACGACATCGCCGCCGCGACGCGCTGCGCCACGCACATACTGCACGTCGGCCACGGCGCGTTCTTCGGCACGGCGCAGGCCTATCGCCTGAGCGCCATGGGCCGGCGATTCCTGGCGGAAGGCGGTGATCAGCCGTGATCCAGACGATCTCGCAGTACATGCAGTTTCCGTTCGTGCGCTACGCGCTGGTGGTGGGCACGCTGATCGCACTGTGCTCGTCGCTGCTGGGCGTGACGCTGGTATTGAAGCGCTTCTCGTTCATCGGGGACGGGCTTTCGCACGTGGCGTTCGGCGCGATGGCCGTCGCGGGCGTGTTGCACATCATGGACGACATGCTGTTCGTGATGCCGGTGACGATCGCCTGCGCGGTGCTGCTGCTGCGCACGGGCAGGAACGCGAAGGTGAAGGGCGACGCCGCGGTGGCGATGATCTCCGTAGGCGCGCTGGCGGTGGGCTATCTGCTGCTCAACCTGTTCTCCACCTCGTCGAACCTCTCCGGCGACGTGTGCTCCACGCTGTTCGGCTCCACGTCGATCCTGACGCTGACGAAGGCGGAGGTGTGGCTGTGCGCGGCGCTGTCGCTGGTCGTGGTGGCGCTGTTTGTCCTCTTCTACAACAGGATATTCGCCGTCACCTTCGACGAGGACTTCTCCCGCGCCGTCGGCGCGCGCGTGGAGGCCTACAACCTGCTGATCGCGGTGGTGATCGCCGT
>CACYET010000178.1 GCA_902773515.1 uncultured Eubacteriales bacterium
AACAACCGGATGCCGCTACGCCCTGGGCGGTTTCTGGGCCTCCTCGATGATGCTTTCGGGGCTCTCGGCGGCCTTGTCGTCCACCATCTGCAGCGTCTGGAATATCTTCTGCATCTTGTAGTCTGTCTCGGTGATCACGTCGGCGCAGGCGCGCAGATCCTTCACGATCTTCGGCGGCACCGCGTCGGAGGACTTGTAGCGGATGCCGTGCTCCAGCGTGGCCCAGAAGTCCATCGCGACGGTGCGGATCTGGATCTCCACCGGGATGAACAGCTTGCCGCGCGAGATGTACACCGGCACGTCCACCACGATGTGCAGGCTGCGATAGCCGTTTGGCTTCGGGTTTTCGATGTAGTCCTTCTTGAAGATCAACCAGATATCGTCCTGCGCCAGCAGCAGGTCGGCGATCTTGTAGATGTCGTCCACGTAGCGGCACACCACGCGCACGCCTGCGATGTCGTGCAGCGTCTTCTTCGCGCAGGAGATGGAGATGGGATAGCCCATGCTGTGCAGCTTCATCACGATGCTGTTTAAGGACTTTACGCGACTCTCGATGTGGTGGATCGGGTTGTGCATGTGCGTGAAGGAGAACTCGCTGTCCAGCGTCTCCAGCCGCGCGTCTATCTCGCGGATCGCCGCCTCGTAGACGCCCTGTACCCGGGCATACTCCCGCCTGAGCTCCTCCATGGCGTCGTTGGCCTTTATGTTCATGCTCGCGGGGTGCACTTCCATGCGCTCCGTGCCGGTATCCGGCATTTTTCGCTCCATTTTGAGCAGCCTCCGAATGATCGTTTTATTGGACGTCCTTGAGCACGTCCCAGCTCGTCAGCATCGCCAGCACGTCGCTGTGCTGCGTGCCGTCCTCCGTGATGAACGCCACTGCCAGGCGGCTGTTGCGCTCGCGCTTGCGCTCAAACGCGTCGCGCACCTCCGTCAGCGTGGCCTCCCGGTCAAAAAAAGCGTACTTCTCGCTGCGCGCGTCGTCGAAATCCAGTGCGTTCTTCAGCTCGCCGATGCGCAGTGAATCGTGCAGGCTCTCGAAGCCCGCGTCGCCCACGTAGCGCATCAGGCTCGCGGCGCTGAACACGCCCACCAGGCCGGTGCGGTCGCGCACGGGCACGTGGGAATAGCCCATGCGCATCATGTGGCGCATCACGCCCAGCGCGTCGTCGTTGGGATGGGCGAACAGGATCCGATCCCCGGGCGTGCCGTAGTCCTTGGCCAGGCGCGGGCGCTGCACGTACTCCACGATCTGCGAGAGCGTCTCCACCACAGCCCCGGAGGGCTCCACCACGGGCTCCCCCGCCCCGTCGGTGTTGTGGGAGAGCAGGTTGCGGATCTCGCGGCACATGTCCAGCTCCGTGCGCCAGGGCGTGCTGTCGGCGTCGTGCAGATACTCCATCACCACGCTGCCGGAGGCCATCTTCTTGCCATTGTAGCGCTTCTCCAACAGCCCCTCCAGCATCCGGTAGAGCGTCAGGAAGCGCTCCGAACGCGAAGCCTCGTCCCGTTCCACGCGCATCCCTCCCCTCTTTAACTATATCATAACACACAACGCTGTGTTTTGCAACGAAAAACGAAATATTCTTGAATCATTCAAGTTTAGTTATGTAGGCTTTATAAAGATCCTTCGACTCCGCTTTCGCTCCGCTCAGGATGACAGGCGAATCGATATCTTGTCATTCTGAGCGAAGGCGCAGTCGAAGTCGAAGAATCTTCTCATACAGCATTATCTAACCTCTCTTGCTGATCTCGTCCGCCACGCGACAGAGCTCCTCCAGCGTCAGCGCTTCGCCGCGCACGCGCTCGTCGACGCCGGCGGCGAGCAGTACCGTCCGCGCCTCGTCCTGCGACAGGCCGAACGACGCCTTCAGGTTGTTGGCGAGCGTCTTGCGTCGCATCGCGAACGCGGCGCGGACGAGCCGCCGGAACAGCTTTTCATCCATCGGCGCGACGGGCGGGTCGGCCCAGCGGTCGATGCGGATGAAGCGGCTCGTCACGTGCGGCGGCGGGTCGAACGCCTCCGGCGGCACGTCCGTCAGCGCGCGCGCCTCGCCGTAGTATTGCAGCTCCGCCGCCAGCGCGCACCACTGCTTCGTGCCGGGGCGGGACATCACGCGCTCGGCGGCCTCCCTCTGCACCATGATACAGACGCTCTCCGGCGGACATTCCAGGGAAGTCAGCCGAAGCAGCATGTCCGCCGTGATGTAGTACGGCAGGTTCGCCACGACGCGCCAGGGCTCGCCGGAGAACGCCTCGAGGGTCAGCGCGCTGAGGTCGGCCTTCATCGCGTCCTCGAACACCACGCGCGCGTTTGCGCAGCCTTCCAGCACGTCCGCAAGCACCGGCTCCAGGCCCCGATCGAGCTCCACGGCCAGCACGCGCTTCGCCCGCGCGGCCAGCAGGCGCGTCATCACGCCCGCGCCGGGGCCGATCTCCAGCACGTTGTCGCCCGGCAGGATCTCGGCGTCGTCCAGCAGCAGGCCGATCAGGCCTTCCGACAGCAGGAAGTTCTGGCCGAGGCTGTGGGTGTTTCTGAAACGGTACTTCTCCAGCGCCACGCGCGCGCGGAGCTCAGTGGAGGGATTGGCATAGTCAGTCATCGGAAACCTCTTTTTATTCAAACATATTGCTCTTCAAAACGAACAGATCCTTCACTTCGTTCAGGATGACACGCGTCGCGCCGTTGTCATCCTGAGCGCAGCGAAGGATCTGTACGAATCGAACATGTGCGGCATATCGTCCACGGGCAGGCGGCGCGTCGCCGTCTCTTCCTGTCGCAAATGACTGCCGTCCGGTGTTTACTTCGTCCCGAACAGCCTGTCGCCGGCGTCGCCGAGGCCGGGCAGGATGTACTTGTTCTCGTTCAGGCGCTCGTCGATGGCGGCGATGTAGATGTCCACGTCCGGGTGCGCCTCCTGCACGGCGGCCACGCCCTCGGGGCAGCCCACCAGGCACATCAGCGTGATCGACTTGCAGCCGCGCTTCTTGATGAAGTCGATGGCGGCCACGGAGGAGCCGCCGGTGGCCAGCATCGGGTCCACGACGATCAGGTCGCGCTCGGCCACGTCATAGGGCAGCTTGCAGTAGTATTCCACGGGCATGTGGGTCTCGGGGTCGCGATAGAGGCCGATGTGGCCCACCTTCGCCGTGGGCACCAGGTTCATCACGCCGTCCACCATGCCCAGGCCCGCGCGCAGGATCGGCACGATGCCCAGCTTCTTGCCGGCGATGATCTTGGAGCGGCACTTGGCCATCGGAGTCTCGATCTCGATCTCCTCCAGGGGCAGGTTGCGCGTGACCTCGTAGGCCATCAGCATCGAGATCTCCTCCAACAGCTGCCGAAAATCCTTGTTGCCGCAATCCTTGTCGCGCATCAGCGTGAGCTTGTGCTGGACCAGCGGATGATCGACGACGACGACTTTGCTCATGTAACGTCCCTCCCACGATTCGTTGCGTATTTCAATCCCAAGATATTATATATGATTTGGACCGCGAAATCAATAACATTTCTGTCACAATTCTGTGTAGAGGGCCGCCCTTACATGTACTGCGGCGCGGGATGCACGATGGCGCGGCCCGTCGCGGCCTCAAAGCCTTCCAGGATCAAGAGCGACTGCGCGCCCACCACGCGCTTGGCCTCGGGCTTCGCGGTGGCGATCATCACGCCCACGCCCACGACCTCGGCCAAAAACTCCTTCATCAGGTCGACCATGCCCTGCAGCGTGCCGCCGCCCTTCATGAAGTCGTCGATGATCAGCGCACGCTGCCCCGGCTGCACGGCGCGCCGCGTGAGCGCCATCGTCTCGATGCGCTCGCTGCCCAAGCCCGCGATGTAGTTGATCTTCACGGCGCTGCCCTCGTAGGCGCGGCTGTCGCGCCGGGCGATCACCAGCGGCACGTCCAGCATCCGCGCCGTCATCAGGGCGATGGGAATGCCCTTGGTCTCCATCGTGAGTACGAAGTGCGGCTGACGGTCGTAGTACTGCGCGGCCAATATCTGCCCCATCTGCTGCGCGATGTCGCTCTCAGCGGTGATGTCCGACGTGTAGAGGAAGCCGCCGGGCAGCATCCGCCCGGGCTCGGACAGCCGGGAGGCCACGTCGCCCAGCACCTTTTTGACCTTCTCCGCGCTCGGGATCGCGCGGTAGCGCACGCCGCCGGCGGCCCCGGCCACGGTCTCCACCCGGCCCAGGTCGGAGCGCTCAAAGGAGGCGCTGATCAGGTCGATGTCCTCGCTGATGGTGGACTTCGCAGAACCAAACAGCTCGCAGAATTCGCTGA
>CACYET010000179.1 GCA_902773515.1 uncultured Eubacteriales bacterium
CCGCGCCGCTCAGAGGCTGGAGCTGGGCCGGCACATCCGCTTGTCCGTGGGCGAGGACCGCTCCGGCGGCCGCGAGAAGCCCTCCATCCTGTGCGACGTGATGGAGGCGGTGCTTGCCGCCGTGTACCTCGACGGGGGCTTCGACGAGGCCGTGGCCGTGATTCGCCGCGCCCTGGCGGACGACCTGCATCCCCGCATGCTGGAGGATCACCTCGACGCCAAGAGCCGCCTGCAGGAGATTTTGCAGCGCGACGGCGACATGCCGCGCTACGAGTTCGTGTCCATGCAGGGCCCGCCCCACGCCCCGCTGTTTCGCTACAGCGTGACGCTGAACGGCAGGACGCTGGGCGTCGGCGACGGCACCAGCAAGCAGAACGCCCAGCAGGAAGCGGCGCGTTCTGCATTGCGCGCAATCAGAAATCACAAATAATTACGGAGAACAATTACTTTGCGACTTAAGAAACTCATCCTCCACGGCTTCAAGTCCTTCGCGGACCACGTGGAGATCACCTTTGAAGACGGCATCACCGGCGTGGTGGGCCCCAACGGCTGCGGCAAGAGCAACATCTCCGACGCGGTGCGCTGGGTGCTGGGCGAGCAGAGCGCGAAGAGCCTGCGCGGCGCGAAGATGGAGGACGTCATCTTCAACGGCACCGAGAGCCGCCGCCGCCTGTCCTACTGCGAGGTGACGCTGGTCTTTGACAACGAGGACCACGCCCTCGCCATTGACTTTGCCGAGGTCTCCGTCACCCGCCGCGTGTACCGCAACGGCGACGGCGAGTACAAGATCAACGGCGCGTCCTGCCGCCTGCGCGACATCGTGGACCTGTTCCGCGACACCGGCATCGGCAAGGACGGCTATTCGCTGATCGGCCAGGGCCGCATCGACGAGATATTGTCCGCGCGCAGCGAGGACCGCCGCCAGGTGTTCGAGGAGGCCGCGGGCATCGTCAAGTACAAGGCCCGCAAGCTGGACGCCCAGAAGCGCATCCAGCGCACCCAGGAAAACCTGAACCGCGTGGAGGACATCCTCGCGGAGCTGGAGGACCGGGTGGAGCCGCTCCGGGAGCAGAGCGAGCAGGCGCGGGAGTACCTCACCCTGCGCGACGAATTGAAGGGGCTGGACCTCAACGTGTTCCTGGTGCGCACCGAGCGCTACGAGGCGCGCATACGCGAGCTGAAGGAGTCGGTGCAGGCGCTGGGCGAGTCGATCCTCGAAGCCAACCAGGCGCTCGAGAAGCAGGGCGCCGAGCGCGACGAGGCGCAGGCCCGGCTGGACGCGCTGGAGCGCGAGAGCAGCGAAAAGCGCGAGGCCGTGCAGCGACTGATCCGCGAGGTTGAGGCCGGCGAGGGCGCGGTGCAGGTGATGCGCGAGCGCATCGCCGCGGGCGAGAAGGACCGCGACCGCATCCAGGCCCAGCGCGCGTCCGCCGCGGAGGGCGGCGAGGGCATCCGCAGGCAGATCGAGCGCATGGGCGAGGAGATCGAGGCGGAGTCGAAGGCGCTTCGCGAGGCCGAGGCCGCGCTGCTGGAGCGCGAGGGCGTGCTGGAGGGCTCGGAGACGAAGCTGGCGGACTTGGAGGAGGCCTCCGAGAACGCCAAGCAGCAGATCATCCAGGCCATGAACCGCCTGGGCGACGTGCGCAGCCAGCGGGCCCGCCTGAGTGCCATGCAGACGGCGCTGGAGAACCAGCTGAAGGCCATGGAGGCCGACCGCGAGCGCGAGCAGAACGGCTCCGAGGCGCTGGGCGAGCACGTGCAGGCGGCGCAGGAGCTGGTCAACAGCGAAAGCGCCCGCAAGGGCGAGCTGGACAACCAGGCCGCCGAGATGCAGGCGAAGGTGCAGGCGCTTGGCGACGAGGCCGCGGCGCTCTCCGACCGCGTGGCGCGGATGCAGGCCGAGAAGCAGCAGCGCGATTCCCGCCTGCGGCTGCTCCGGGAGATGCAGCGCGACTACGAGGGCTACAACAACTCCGTCAAGCAGGTGCTCCTGCAGGCGCGCCGCCTAGGCGAGAGCTCGGGCGTGCACGGCGTGGTGGCCGACCTGATCCACGTCCCCGCGCGGCTTGAGCGCGCGATGGACATGGTGCTGGGCGGAGCGCTGCAGAACATCGTCGTCAACCGCGACGAGGACGCCAAGCGCATGATCGAATACCTGCGCGCCAACCGCTTCGGACGCGCCACGTTCCTGCCGATCGCGTCCGTGCGCGGCCGCACGCTCACCCAGCAGGAGCGGGCCGTGCTGGCCATGCCGGGCTGCGTGGGGCTGGCGTCGGAGCTGGTGGAGTTCGACCCGAAATATCAGGGCGTGATCGACAACCTGCTGGGGCGCACCGTGGTGGCCGAGGACCTGACCGCCGGTATCGCCATCCAGCGCGCCGGGAAGTACCAGTTCCGGCTGGTGACGCTGGAGGGCGACGTGATGCATTCCGGCGGCTCCATGACCGGCGGCAGCGTGCAGAGCCGCATGACCAGCCTGCTGTCGCGCACCCGCGAGATCGAGGAGAGCGAGCAGGCGCTAAAAAAGCTGGAGGCGCAGTTCGAAGAGGCGCGGCAGCGCTACGCCGACATCGAGGACGCCCGAGCCGGCCTCAAAAAGGAGCGCGGCGAGCTGTACGACGAGCTGCACAGGCAGGAGGTCGTCGTGGCCCGCGCTGAGGCCCAGCTGAAGGCGGCGCTGGACGAGCAGGAGAGCAACAATCAGCGCCTGGCCCGGTCCGAGGCCGAGCGCGAGCGCCTGCGCGAGCAGCACTCGGACGTGACGCAGGGCCTTGCGAAGCTGGATGAGCAGCAGCTGAGCGCCGAGAGCAGCACCGACGACCGCCAGGCCGAGGTGAAGCGCCTGTCCGAGGCGATCTACCGCCTGCGCGGCGAGACCGACGCCCTGCGCGACGAGGTGAACGCCGAGCGCGTGCGCCTGGCCTCGCGCAAGCGCGGCCTGGAGGCGAGCGTCGCCGACCGCGACCGGCTGTCCAGCCAGGCCGAGGACGCCGAAAAGCTGATGGCCGAGTCGGAGGGCCTGTTGAAGAGCTGCCTGGAGGAATTGGAGAAGAACGCCGCGCTGCTGGAGGCGGACATCGAGCGCCTCACCGGCAACAAGGCATTGCTGGACGCGGCGCGGGACGCCTTCAACGAGGCCGACGCGCGGCGCACCGGCGTGCAGAAGCAATTGCAGGCCATGGCCGAGCAGATGGACGCCCTGCGCGCGAGCCTCGACGAGTTCAGCGACAAACACCACCGCAGCGAATTGCAGCTGGCGCGCGTGGAGGGCGAGTTCAAGCAGATCCAGGACCGCATCTGGGAGGATTACGAGCTGACCTACGCCGGCGCCGAGCCGTTCCGCCAGCCGGACTTCAAGCTGACGGAGTCGGAGAAGCGCATCGCCGCCATCCGCCAGCGCATCCGCGCGATGGGCACCGTCAACGTGGCGGCGCTGGACGAGTACCGCCGCACGGTGGAGCGCGTGGAGGAGCTCACCAGCCAGCGCGACGACCTGTTGAAGGCCCAGGCAGACCTGGAGGGCATCGTCGCGGAGCTGGAAAACAAGATGGACAAGCAGTTCAAGGAACAGTTCGCGCTGATGAACGAGAATTTCCAGCGCACGTTCGTCAAGCTGTTCGGCGGCGGCAAGGCGGAGCTTCGCCTGGCCGACCCGAAGGACGCGCTGAACTGCGGCATCGACATCGTGGCCCAGCCGCCCGGAAAGAAGCTGCAAATGCTGTCGCTGCTCTCCGGCGGCGAGCGCGCACTGACCGCCATCGCGATCCTGTTCGCGATCCTCGATCTGAAGCCCACCCCGTTCTGCATACTGGACGAGATCGAGGCGGCGCTGGACGACGCGAACATCGACACCTACGCCGACTACCTGAAGTCCTACTCCGAGAACACCCAGTTCATCGTCATCACCCACCGCAAGGGCACCATGGAGCGCTGCGACGCGCTCTACGGCGTGGTGATGGAGGAAAAGGGCGTCTCGAAAACGGTGTCCGTGAAGCTGAATGAGGCGGTTTAACGGAGTGAGGAGTGTGAAGAGTGGAGTGTGGAGTGATAAATTGCTTCTTATTCGCGGCAGCCAGTAACTACAACTCCACTCTCCACACTCCACTCTCCACACTCGTATTCTAAATCCTCATTATCGATCGGAGGTACATAGATGGGTTTATTCGATAAGTTTAAGAAGGGTTTGCAGAAGACCCGGAGCGCCTTCTCCGGCCGGATGGACGAGCTGGTGGAGAACTACCGGGAGCTGGACGACGACTTCTACGAGGAC
>CACYET010000180.1 GCA_902773515.1 uncultured Eubacteriales bacterium
ATGGTGCACGACTGGTGCGAGGGCTGCGGCAAGTGCGCCGAGCGCTGCCGCCAGAACGCCATCTCGATCGTCGACGGGCGCGCGCGGGTCGACTCCGAAAAGTGCGTGTTCTGCGGCTACTGCGCGCGGGCGTGCCCGCAATTCTGCATAAAGGTGGTGTAGCGATGCGGGTGCTGTGTCTGGACATCGGCGAAAAGCGCGTCGGCGTGGCCGTCACCGACCCGCTGGGCCTCACGGCGCAAGCGGTCGAGACCATCTGGACCAAGGGCTTCGAGCGGGACGCGGCGCGTGTTCTGGAGCTCTGCGCGCAGTACGAGACCGACCGCGTGCTGTGCGGCCTGCCGCTGAACATGGACGGCACGGAGGGCTTCCAGGCGCAGAAGTCGCGCGCATTCGCGGAACTGCTCGCACAGAAGGGCCTGAACGTACGCTTCCAGGACGAGCGCCTCTCCACGAAGCAGGCGCGGGGCGTGCTGCTGGAGGCGGACGTCGGACGGCGCAAGCGCAAGGACTACATCGACCAGCTGGCGGCGACCTACATCCTGCAGAGCTTCATGGACGCCGGCAGCTGGCGGGACGAACCAACGACCAAAATAGAGTTAAAGGGAGTATGGCATATGAGCGAGAACATGAATCACGATCTGGACATGGAGCGCGAGGACATTGTGGAGCTGGTGGACGAGGACGGCCAGGCCGTGCGCTTTGAACACCTGATGACGCTGGAGCACGAGGGCAAGCCCTACATCTGCCTGGTGCCCGTCGACCCGATGGAGGACGTCGGCGAGGACGAGCTGGTGATCCTGCGCATCGAGACCGACGCGGACGGCAACGACGTGTACGCCACCGTGGAGGACGAGAAGGAGCTGGACGCGGTGTTTGAGAAGTACCTCGAGATCGCCGAGGCGGACGAGGACGAATAACAGAGACAAACAGCGGGCGCTGCCGAAAGGCAGCGCCCGCTTTATGATGAATTGTGAGCGGCGTCTGTAAGCCGAGTTCTGTATTGGACGATCATCTATCTTGGCCTGCGGTTGCCAGCAGGCTCTAGCGATTACCCGGAAGCGCGACGGGCCGCCGCCGAGCCGCCCCGAGGGGCGCTCATGCTTCCCTATCAATCTTGCACCAGGTGGGGTTTACAGCGCGGACCAGTCGCCAGGCCGCGGGTGAGCTCTTACCTCGCCTTTCCACCCTTGCGCCTCCCCGAGGGGAGGTTCGCGGTATATCTCTGTTGCACTTTCCTTGAAGTCGCCTTCACCGGCAGTTAACCGGCACCCTGCCCTGCGGTGCTCGGACTTTCCTCAGGCGCTTGACGCGCCTGCGACCGTCTGGCGCCCTCACAATTATCATCTTATGTATTATTCCCCAGCGTCGTAGAGTATGCGGCCGCAGTTGTCGCACTCCACGATCCTGTCCCCGTTGCGGATGTCCAGGAGCGTGGCGCTTGGCAGCGACATGAAGCATCCGCTGCACTGGCCGTTCACAAGCCGCGCCATCGGCGGCGTGCAGTGCTGCTTGATGCTGCGGTACTTGGCAAGCAGCGCCGGGTCCACCTTCTTAGCCTCCTGGTCGGTGTTCGCGCGCATCTCCTGGAGCTTGGCCGTGTCGGCCTTGAACTCCTTGTCGTACTCCAGCTTCAGCTGGTCGAACTCGATCTTGGTCTTGGCCGCGCGCACGCGGATCTCCTTCTGCTGGCGATCCTTGGTGTCGGCGTCCTTGCGCATCTTCGCCAGCTCCGCCTCGTAGCGCTGCAGCGTGTCCAGCAGCTTCTGCACTGCGTCGGCCTGCTTCTGGGCGTCCTCGGCGTTGGTGGGCACGTTGTTGTTGAACTCCTCCGTCAGCCCGTCGAGCACCTTCTCCAGCCGCGCGGCCTCGTCCTCGACCGCCTCGAGGCGGTCCTGCATCACGGCGACGTCGTTCTCCAGCTTCTTCATGTTCGCCTGCTGGTCCTTCAGAAAGTCGCGCGCCTTGATCAGCTTTTGCCGGTTCTCCGACTGGCGCATCTTCGCCTCAAACTTGTCGGCCTCCATATCCACCTGCATGAACTTCCACAGGGTATCCAACTGCATATCCATATCCCTCCATCAGAAAAACAGTTCCGCCTCGCTCTGTAAGACGCATATATCATATTGTACCGCATCCGCGGCGATTTGTAAACCTCTTCTCAGCGCCGAAATCGCCGGATATTCGGTGGCCGCGTGTCCGGCCTCCAGCACGCACAGCCCGCCGTCCACAGCGTCCAGCGCCTTGTGGTAGGCCATCTCGCCGGTCAGGTAGGCGTCCGCGCCCGCCGCCCGGGCGATATCGGCGTAGTCCTCCCCCGCGCCGCCGAGCACGGCCACGCGGCGAATCTTACGGTCGGGGTCGCCGTAGCGGCGCACCGGCCCGCCGAGCACCGCCTCCGCGTGCGCGGCAAATGCCGCAAGCGTATCCTGCGCGGGCGCGCCCACACGCATGCCGCCCTCGAGCGCCTCGACGTCCCTCAGCCCCAGCGCCGACGCCAGCGCGTCGTTCACGCCTGGAGCGGCGTTGTCGTAGTTGGTGTGCGCGGCGATCATCGCGACGCCGGAGCGCACGAGCGCGCACAGCAGCCGCCCCTCCGCGTCCGTCTCCGCCAGGTTCTTGCGGCCCCGGAACAGGATCGGGTGGTGCGTGACGACGAGCTGCGCCCCGCGCCGCCGCGCCTCCTCGAGCACGTCCAGGCTCATGTCCAGCGCACACAGCACAGTATCCACCCGCGCGTCGGGGTTCCCTGCGAGCAGGCCAACGTTGTCCCACTCCTCTGCCAGCTCAAACGGCGCTATTTTGTCGATCAGCGCCAACACCTGCGCTACCGTCGCAGACACGCGAGCACCTCCTCCCAGATGGCGATCTCCCTCTCAAGCGGCGCGACCTGCGCGCCATCGCTCGACTGCCTGGCCCCGTCCAGCGCCTTCTTCGCCACGCGCAGCTTAAAGCGCGCGTAGGGCGTCAGCTCCGCGGGCAACCGCTCCAGCAGCACCGGCCCGACGACCAGCTGCTTTTCATTGTACATCGAGCGCCCGGGCTTTGCCGCAATGACGACGTAGTTCCGCCGCCCGTCCTGGACGACCTGCTCGTCGTCTATCTCATACCCGCATTCGGAAAGCGTCTGCCGAAGCTGCGGCGCGGCGACGTTCGGCTGGAGGATCAGCCGCGCGTCAGAGAGCTTCTCGCGGCCCGCGCGGACAATGTCCGCGATGGTCGCGCCGCCCATGCCGGCGATCACGACGGCGTCCGCGGACTCGCTCAGTGCCAGCGCGCCGTCGCCCGCGGCGAACGTCGCGCGGTCCCCGAGCCCCAGGTCCCCGATCAGCCGCCTCGCCTTGGCCAGCGAGGGTTCGGAGATGTCGGTGAAGATCATCCGTTCGCACCTGCCGGACTGGAGCAAAGACGCGCCGAGCCTGCCGTGATCGCATCCGATGTCGGCGCAGCATTCGCAGCGGCCGACCAGGCGCGCGATCATCGACAGGCGCGGGTCGAGTGCGATTTGACCTGTGTTGTGCATCAGTCGATGGAGTCCTTCAGCTTGCGGGAACGGCTGGGATGGCGCAGCTTTCTGAGCGCCTTGGCCTCGATCTGGCGGATGCGCTCGCGCGTCACCTTGAACTCCTTGCCCACCTCTTCCAGCGTCCGGGCCCGGCCGTCCTCCAGGCCGAAGCGCAGCTTCAGCACCATCTCCTCGCGCGGCGTCAGCGTGGAGAGCACGCTCATCAGCTGTTCCTTCAGCATCGTGAAGGCGGCGGCCTCCGCCGGGGCGGGCGCGTCATCGTCGGGGATGAAGTCGCCCAGGTGGCTGTCCTCCTCCTCGCCGATCGGGGTCTCCAGCGAGACGGGCTCCTGCGCGATCTTGATGATCTCGCGGACCTTGTCCTCCGGGATGCCCATCTCCTGCGCGATCTCCTCCGGCAGCGGCTCGCGGCCGTACTCCTGAAGCAGCTGGCGGGAGACGCGGATCAGCTTGTTGATCGTCTCCACCATGTGCACGGGGATGCGGATGGTGCGGGCCTGGTCCGCGATGGCGCGCGTGATGGCCTGGCGGATCCACCAGGTGGCGTAGGTGGAGAACTTGTAGCCCTTGCGGTAGTCGAACTTTTCCACGGCCTTGATCAGGCCCAGGTTGCCCTCCTGGATCAGGTCCAGGAACAGCATGCCCCGGCCCACGTAGCGCTTGGCGATGGACACCACCAGACGCAGGTTGGCTTCGGCCAGACGGCGCTTGGCCGCCTCGTCTCCCTCTT
>CACYET010000181.1:0-4248 GCA_902773515.1 uncultured Eubacteriales bacterium
CGAGTGCCAGTCGAAGCCCGACAGTACCATGGTTGTCAGGATATTTGAGTATGCCACACAGATCGCTCTTGACGAGAATGTGATCGTCGGGAACAGGATGACGGTGGAAATCCCCAATGCAGCCGTATTGTTTCTGAGAAGTAATAAAAATACGCCGGATAAGCTGGAGATCGAGATGATCACACCTGGCGGAACAGTTTTATTTGACATACCCTCAATGAAACTTGTCAGTTACGATATCGGTGAGATTTTTGAGAAAGAACTTTATTTTCTGATACCGTTTTTTCTGTTCAACAGAGAAAAGATTTTCAGAGATTGCGAGGCTGATGAAGAAAAGCTCGGAGAACTGCTCGAAGAACGGGATCGCCCTCTACTGCAGCCGGTCGAACAGCATCGCCGAGGAGAGCTATCGCGCCGCCGAGGCCATCCTGCCGCGCGTGTGCGAGGCCACCGGCGCGAAGGCGAACGGCATCGTCCAGAACGACAACTACACCGGCCAGAACTGGGCCACCGTGCCGTGCATCATGGTCGAGTGCGGCTTCCTGTCCAACCCCGACGAGGATCGCCTGCTCAACGACGCCGACTACCAGTGGAAGCTCGCCGCCGGATTGACGAACGGGATCATCGACTATATCAACGCGCGGGAGCAGGGAACAGGAAATAGGGAACAGGGAACAGGGAACAGGGAATAGGGAATAGGAATAGCTGCTGCCGCGCGATATTTCCGTAGGGGCGGCGTTGCGCTGCCCGCCCATACCCCTGTCCAACCACAATGGAATAGATAAACCAATGAAAAACACAAATCCCCAGAACATCATCGAACGCTTCGTCGCCGACGCACGCGCGGCCTTCGCCGGGGACCTCGTCGGCGTCTACCTGCACGGCTCCGCTGCGATGGGCTGCTACAACCCCGGCGTGAGCGACCTGGACTTCATCGTCGTCGTCCGGGAATCGCCGTCGGACGCCGCCCGGCGCGCGTTCATGGACGCGGTGGCGCTTCTCGACGCCGAAGCGCCCGGCAAGGGCATCGAGATGAGCGTCGTCACGGCGCGGGTCTGCAACCCCTTTGTCTATCCGACGCCGTTCGAGCTGCACTACTCGCGGATGCACGCGGCCTGGTACGCGCGCGACCCCGGGGATTACGTCGAAAAGATGCGGGGCGCGGACGCGGACCTCGCGGCGCACTTCACCGTGATTCGGGGCCGCGGCCTCTGCCTGTGCGGCGCGCCGATCGACGCGGTGTTCGGCCCCGTGCCGGAGGCGGATTACATCGATTCCATCCGGGAGGACGTCTCGAACGCGGAGGCGGAGATCGCCGATAATCCGGTGTACCTGACGCTGAACCTGGCGCGCGTGCTGGCGTACCTGCGGGACGGGCGCGTCCTGTCCAAGCGGGAGGGCGGCGCGTGGGCGCTTAAAAACCTGCCGGAGGCATACCACCCCCTGATCCGCGCCGCGCTGGACGCCTACGGCGGCATCGGACGGATGGACTTCGACCCGGAACTCGCCCGGCGATACGCGCGGGATATGCTCGCGCGCCTTGCCAGACGGTGAAGCGCCGCGCCGCTCCCGCCGAGGATTTGCCCCGGACCGCCGCGCCGCGAGGCACGGGAGGATCCCCCGCTGCCGGAACGCGGCTTTCGCAAATGATTCCAAGCTGACAGAGAGGATGTTGACGGGTGCGAAGCAACAACTTCACGACGCTGCACATGATCGGCGCGCTATTGGTCCTCGTCGGGCACGCCTATGTATTCTTCGGACTGGAGACCCCCGCGATCCTGCACGGCGGATGGACGCTGCATGAGATGGGCGTGGGCATACTGTTCATGGTCAGCGGGTATCTGAACACGCTCTCGTACATCAGGAACCGGGACAAGAAGGCGAGGGCCGGCCGCTACATGCTCAAGCGCCTGCTGCGGCTGTATCCCGCGCTGCTCGTCTGCCTGCTGGCGACGGTGGCCGTGATGCGCCTGGTCACGACGACGCCCGAGGCCTACTGGCCGCAGGCCTGGCAATACCTGATCGACAATCTGAAGCTGAATCCGACGTTCCGGATCGCCGGTGTGTTTGAAGACAACATCTATCCCGGCGCTATCAACGGTTCGCTGTGGACGCTGCCGGTCGAAGTCGTCTGCTATGTCCTGCTCATTCCCGTGCTCGAACTGGCGCTTCGCCTGCCGAAGAAGGCCGGCATCGCCGTCTCCGGCGCGCTGATGATCGCCTTCGCCCTGTTTTCGCCCTTCCGGGTGTATTTTCCGGCCATCCCCAGCTACCTGATCCTGTGGGGAACGGACTGGATGGTGTCCACGCGGCTGATCATGATGTTCCTGATCGGCGTGTTCATGGGCCTGTGCGACATTCGGAAGTACCTGCGCTGGCAGGCGGCGCTGGTGCTCGTGCTGGTGTTCGCGTGCCTGACGGGAAAGGTCCGGCTGTTTATCGAGCCGTTTGTCTATTCGTATGTCGCGATGTGCTTCGGCGAGGCCGAGAAGCCCATGTTTGCAAAGGCCTTCAAGGCGGATATCTGCTACGGGCTGTACCTCTACGCCTTTCCCGTGTCGCAGCTCATCATACAACTGCTGGTCGTCCGCCGCCGGATGGCGCTGCCGTTCGCGGTGTACGTGGCGCTGTGCATCGGCGTGACGTGGGGGATCGCCGTGCTGAACCACTGGCTGGTGGAAAAACCGATGTCCAAAATCAGCTTTCTCAGGCGGATCACCTGAGCGCGACGCCGGGATCATCCCCCTCGCGGCGTTTATGCGGCTCTGTCGCGCGCCGTTTTTCGCCGTATGGACATATTCCTGCGCGAGAGCGACATACTTTACACAAATACGTCGGCATTATACCTTGATTAACAGTTGGTAAAGTGTTATAATAATATTAACGTATGAAGACGGGTTCGGCCAATGCGGCGCGCGCAGCGCGACGCCAGCGCCGACCAGAGGAGGGACGGCCATGCCGAAGATCACCTTCATGGGCGCGGGCTCCACGGTGTTCGCCAAGAACGTGCTCGGCGACAGCATGATGACCCCGGCGCTGGAGGAGAGCACCATCGCTCTCTACGACATCGACGCCACCCGCCTGGAAGAATCCGCCGCGATGCTCCAGGCCATCAACCGCAACAACGGCTCGAAGGCCCGCATCGAGACATACCTGGGCGTGGAGAACCGCCGCGACGCGCTCAAGGGCGCGAACTACGTGGTCAACGCCATCCAGGTGGGCGGCTACGACCCCTGCACGATCACCGACTTCGAGATCCCGAAGAAGTACGGCCTGAAGCAGACCATCGCCGACACGCTGGGCGTGGGCGGCGTGTTCCGGGCGCTGCGCACGATCCCCGTGATGCTGGACTTCGCCCGCGACATGGAGGCCGTGTGTCCGGACGCCTGGCTGCTGAACTACACCAACCCGATGGCGATGCTGACCGGCGCGATGCTGCGCCTGACGAGTGTCAAGACCGTCGGCCTGTGCCACAGCGTGCAGGTGTGCGCGCCCACGCTTTTAAAGGAGCTGGGCATGCCCTACGACGACGGCGTGCAGTGGAAGATCGCCGGCATCAACCACCAGGCGTGGCTCTTGGAGCTGACGAAGGACGGCGCGGACCTGTATCCCGAGGTGAAGCGCCGGGCGCTGCTCTACAACCAGGGCAAGCTGGACATCGGCACCTTCGAGGAGCGCATCGCGGGCCTCTCGCAGGGCGAGGAGCTGCCGGACTGGTGGATGGAGCACATGAAGGCCGACTACGAGCTCTACAAGAAAGAGGGCAAGCACGGCGACATGGTGCGCCTGGAGCTGATGCGGCGCTTCGGCTACTACATCACCGAGTCCAGCGAGCACAACGCCGAGTACTGCCCGTGGTTCATCAAGGAGCGCTATCCGGAGCTGATCGACCGCTTCAACATCCCGCTGGACGAGTATCCGCGCCGCTGCATCCACCAGATCGAGGACTGGAAAAAGCGCGGCCACGAGCTGACGAAGAACCCGACGCTGACCCACAAGCGCACGCATGAATACGCCAGCTACATCATGGAGGCCATGGAGACCGGCGTGCCGACGAAGATCGGCGGCAACGTATTGAACAACGGCCTGATCACGAACCTGCCGCGCAACGCCTGCGTGGAGGTGCCCTGCCTGGTGGACAAGAGCGGCGTGCAGCCGACGTACATCGGCGACCTGCCGGAGCAGTGCGCGGCGCTGAACCGCACGAACATCAACGTGCAGCTGTTGACCATCGAGGCCGCGCGCACG
>CACYET010000181.1:4258-5711 GCA_902773515.1 uncultured Eubacteriales bacterium
GCGGGCGCGGAGCTGTCCATGGACGACATCGTGGCCATGTGCGACGAGCTGATCGAGGCCCACGGCGACTGGATGCCGAAGTATCACTGAGATTCCAAGCGGCATGGAGCCGTTTGAATAACGAACCAATTTTATTCAAGGAGGGACCCCAACATGAAAAAATGGTTTGTGCTGTTTCTGACCGTGGCGATGCTGCTCACCGCCATCCCCTTCGCCATGGCGGAGGAGAACGTCACCCTGACCTTTGCTTTCTGGGACACCAACCAGGAGCCCGGCATGAAGGCGATCGCCGATGCCTACATGGCTGAGCATCCCAACGTGACCATCGACGTGCAGGTCACGCCGTGGGGCGAGTATTGGACCAAGCTGGAAGCCGGCGCGCTCGGCCAGTCCATGCCCGATATCTTCTGGATGCACTCCAACCAGTTCTTCAAGTATGTCACGGCCAACACCCTGCTGAGCCTGGACGACCTGAACTACGACTATGCCCCCTATCCGGACGACACCTGGGATTGGGCGAAGTTCCTCGAGGTCGCCAAGAAGCTGACCGATCCCGACAAGGGCATCTACGGCTTCGGCGCTCCCAACGACCGCCAGTCCGGCTACCTGAACCTGATCTATCAGAACGAGGGCTTCGCGTTTGAGGACGGCAAGTCCGGCTACGACCAGCCCGCCACCAAGGAAGCCGTCCAGTTCTGGGTGGACCTCCAGCAGAAGGAGGGCGTCTCCCCGTCCCAGCAGTCCTTCGTGGACATGGGCGTGGACGACCAGATGCAGGCCGGCAAGCTGGCCATGTGCTTCACCGGCAGCTGGAACATGAGCTCCTACACCAGCAACGACCTGTTCAAGGACAAGTTTGACCTGGCCGTGCTGCCGCAGGGCAAGACCCGCGCCTCCATCTACAACGGCCTGGGCTATGCCGTGTCCGCCTTCACGAAGTATCCCGATGTCGCCAAGGACTTCGTCGCCTTCTGCGGCACCGAGGAGGCCAACAAGCTGCAGGCTGAGCAGAAGGCCGCCATCCCGGCCTATGCCGGCACCGAGCACTACTTCACCGACCTGTTCACCGACATCAACATCGCGTGCTACACTGAGATGATCGCCTATGGCGTGCAGTATCCCTTCTCTCCCAACAAGAGCCTGTGGGAGTCCCAGGAGGAAGAGCTGATGAACTCCGTGTATGCCGGCGAGCTGACCGTGGACGAGGCTTGCGACCAGCTGCATGCGATCATCACCGACATCGAGGGATAATCGATTGCGCTGACAACCTGTCAACCCATGCCGCGGCTTTTGCCGCGGCATGGGCCGTTGCATGTCTGGGATGTGAACATGCTCATCAATTCTGAGAGGGGGATTGTCGCGTGACAACCTCTGCCAAGCCCGTCGCCCGGGCCCTGCCCCGGGGCAGGCGGGAGCACTACGACCCGAAGGTGGTCATCTCCGCGTTCATACT
>CACYET010000182.1 GCA_902773515.1 uncultured Eubacteriales bacterium
TCCTCGTCAAATTCGATCAGGGGCCGCACCAGCGCCACGTCCTTGCGGGCAAAGCGCAGCGCGCCGCCGTCCGGGGCGCTGAGCACGATCTCGCCGTCCTCCAGCCCCGCCAGCTCGCCGGTGAAGCGCTTGGCGCCGTTCACGGGCCTGTAGGTCTTCAGTTCGACCGTCATGCCCTTCGCGCGCTCAAAGTCCGCGTCGGTCTTGAGGGGACGGTCCGCGCCGGGGGACGAGACCTCCATGTAGTCGTAGTCCACGCGCTCCACCAGCGGCATGATCCGGCGGTGGAAGGCCTCCAGGTCGTTCAGGGCGACGCCGTCCGGCTTTTCGATGTAAAAGCGCAGAAAATGGCCGGTCGGCTCCTTGACCAGCTCCACGTCGATGAGCTCCACGTCCATCTCGGACGCGATCCTCTGTGCAATTTCCCTGGCTTCCCTGACCGGCATCGACTTACCCGGCAATCCCTATCACTCCTCCTGAGCCAATCCCTCTGCTTCAAAAACACACCGCCGAAGATCGGCGGTTGTTCAGTGCAGCATCGCGTGTAACCATCGTACACCTTGCCATTATACCACGTTTCCGCGAATAATACAACCTGATTTTGCCTGAAAAAACGCAATCTTTGTTATATATTCTGCAGAAATTCATTCGAGGACACCACTTCGCCGTCCCGAAGGTGCTCGATGTGAGCCCCCAGGTCGCGCAATTTGTCCGCGAAGCGCTCATAGCCGCGCATGATGTACTCCACGCCGGAGATCTCCGTCACGCCCTCGGCCATCAGCGCCGCGATGACCAGCGAGGCCCCGGCGCGCAGGTCGGTGGCGTTCACGCGCGCCCCGGAGAGGTGGTCCACGCCGGTGATGATGGCGGTGGTCTCGATCACGCGGGAGTTCGCGCCCATCTTCCGCAGCTCGTCCAGGAAGCGGAAGCGGTTTTCAAAGATCGTCTCGGTGACGATGCTGGTGCCGTTTGCTACGGTCAAAAGCGCCGACAGCGGCTGCTGCAGGTCCGTGGGGAAGCCGGGATAGCCCTGCGTCTTGATGTTCACGGCGCGGTAGTTGCGGTTGCTGCGCACGTGGATGATGTCGTCCTCGCTGGACACGTGCACGCCCATCTCCAGCAGCTTTGCCGACAGCGCCTCCATGTGGGTGGGGATCGCGCCGGTGATCACCACGTCGCCGCCGGTGGCGGCCGCCGCGATCATCAGCGTGCCCGTCTCGATCTGGTCCGGCACGACGGTGTAGTTGGTGCCGTGCAGGTGCCGCCCGCCGCGGATGCGGATCACGTCGGTGCCCGCGCCCTTCACCACCGCGCCCATCGACGACAGGAAGTTCGCCAGGTCGACGATGTGCGGCTCCTTGGCCGCGTTGTGGATGCAGGTGGTGCCGCCGGCGGACACGGCGGTGAGCATGCTGTTCACGGTCGCGCCCACGCTGGGCATGTCGAGGAAGATGTCGCCGCCGATCAGCTCATCCGCGCTGGCCATGATCACGCCGCCGGGGGTGTCCACGTCCGCGCCCAGCGCGCGCATGCCCTTCAGCGTCTGGTCGATGGGCCTGAGGCCCAGGTCGCACCCGCCGGGCAGCGGGACCTCCGCCCGCTTGAACACGCCCAGCAGCACCGGCGCGAAATAATAGGAAGCGCGCATTTGGCAGGCCAGGTCGTAGGGCGGGTCAAAGCGCTCGGCCGTGCGGGGGTCGATCGTGACCACATTGTCCCTGAACTCGACCTGAGCGCCCAGGTAGCGCATGATGTCGATGATGATATGTACGTCGTTGATGTCCGGAACATTCTCGATCACCGACGGGGAATCCCCCAGCAGCGCAGCCGGAAGAATGGCCACCGCGGCGTTCTTGCCGCCGCTGACCATGACCTCGCCCTCCAGCCGGGCCCCGCCGTGAATGCGCAGTTTTTCCTTCATCTTGTCTCCATTCGGCCTCGCGGCCCGTCTCAAACGGCAAACTTGCCGACACACTCGATTCGCTTCAATGCGCCCGCCGACATCCGGCAGGCGTAAAGGGGCGGTCCGCTACCGGCCGCAGCCGGAGCAGCCCTGGCAGTTGCCCCCGCAGGCGCACCCGCCGGAGGCGGACGCCTTTCCCAGCGACGACCACTTGCCCTCGTACACCCGGACCACGTCGCCGCCGCACTTGGGGCACTTCACGTCGTCCCGGGCGGAAACGGAGCGCAGCAGGTCAAAGCGATGGCCGCACCGCGCGCACTTGTAGTCATAGATCGGCATGGTCGTCCTCCGGGGCGCAAAACCCCACAATTTCCATCGTACCCTTTATTATACATGATATCGCGATTTCAGGCAAGCCAGTTTACGAGCTTATTACCGGAACGGAACCTTTGTCGATCCTGTTTACCGATTTTGGCATCTGGAATTAACCTTCGATCCCCCGCTCCCCTGTTCCCTGTTCCCTGTTCCCTGTTCCCTAAAAAATCCCCATTGTCAAACGCTTCCTTTATATGCTACAATATGCAATGGATGTTTGTACAAATGCGAAGCGGGGTGGATGCGCTTGACGGAGGAGAACCGATACCTGTCGTTCTCGGGCATGCACATCCACTTTTGCGTGGCGCGGCCCGACACGCCCATCCACAGCCGGATGCTGCTGCTGGCCTCGCCGCTGACCAGCACGTTCCACTGGCGCAAGCTGCTGCCGGAGCTGGCGGGGCTGGGCTGCCTGGCGGTGCTGGCGGACCTGCCCGGCTTCGGCCGCAGCGATTGCCCCGCGCCGCAGAGCACCGACACCCGCGCGAACCTGCTGTGGGGCGTGCTGGACGACGTGGACCGCAGCTTTGGCGCGCCGATGTCGATGTGGCACCTCGCGGCCCACGGCAGCGCGTGCGCGACGATCCTGCGCATGGCGGCACAGTACCCCGACAGCATCAAGTCCCAGATCCACATCGCGCCGCTGTTCAGCGTGGCCCCGCCCGTAAAGCGCGCCGCCGACCTGGATCGGTGGTATCGCGAAAACGTGTGCAGCCGCCCGCGCTTTCGCCGGATGATCGAGCGCTTTGCCGGCTTTCCGATGGATGACTACATCGTGGACCGCATGCGCACGCCGCTGCTTCGGCCCGGCGCCGAGGCCACGTTCGAGCGCATGCTGAAGCACAGCGCGGCCCCGCCGAAGGTCGGCATGGGCTTCTGCCCCACGATGGCGCTGCTGGGCGGGCGCGACCCGCTGCTGGACGATGCGCGCCTGGCGCAGGTCCGCGCGCTGCTGCCCGACGCCGAGGTGCACCGCCTCTCCTCCGCCGGCCACTTCCCCATGGAGACGCACAGCAAGGCGCTCAGGGATTACCTTAGAGGGTGGCTGAGGTACAATGAATAGAGTTTAGAGTGGAGAGTTTAGAGTTCAGATAATAGCTATTCACTCAACTCTAAACTCTGAACTCTAAACTCTCAACAACCACGTGACAAGGAGTACGATCATGCCGAAGTTAGAGCCCTATTCCCGCAGATTGGACTACAGTTATCAATTGGGGGTTTTCCCGGCGCTGATGCTGCTGGAGGCGCGGCCGGACTGCGCCCAACGCCTGCTGCTGCATCCGCAGGGGCTTGAGAACGAGGGCGTGAAGAAGCTGCGGGAGAAGTGCGCGGCGCTGGGCGTGCGCGAGGAGCTGGCGGAGCGCGTGCTGCGCCGGGAGTCGAAGAAGGACAACTGCTTCGCGGGCCTGGTGTTCAAAAAGTACGACTGCGCGCTCGACCCCGCCGCCAGCCACGCCGTGCTCTGCCAGATCTCCGACGCCGGCAACGCTGGGACCGCCATGCGCTCGCTGCTGGGCTTCGGCATCCGGGACGTCGCCGTGGTGCGGCCGTGCGTGGACGTGTTCGATCCGCACGTGCTGCGCGCGTCGATGGGCGCGTTCTTCAAGCTGCGCGTGAAGGTCTATGACGATTTCGACGCCTATCGCGCCGACTTCCCGGGCCGCGCCCTCTACCCGTTCATGCTGGACGGCGCGCGGCCCCTGAACGCCGTGGCGCGCGAGGCGAAGCCGCCGTTCACGCTGGTGTTCGGCAACGAGCAGACCGGCCTGCCGCCCGAGTTCGCCGGGTACGGCCAGAGCGTGCTGATCCCCCAGAGCGATGAGATCGACAGCCTCAACCTCGCCGTGGCGGTGTCGGTCGGGAGTTATGTTTTCATGAATCATAGCGATAATCCTCCGTTGAATAATTCAGTATAACATTATTCTTTCTTTTTTTCAACAGAAAACAATAAATAAAAACTTTACATTTTT
>CACYET010000183.1 GCA_902773515.1 uncultured Eubacteriales bacterium
CACTCCCGAAAGGATTTCCCATGAACGATCGCATCAACTGGTATCCCGGCCACATGGCGAAGACGCGCCGACTCCTGCAGGAGCAGCTGCGGGCGGTGGACGCGGTGATCGAGCTCTGCGACGCGCGCGCGCCGCTGGCCACCCGCAACCCCGACCTGGAGAGGCTGACCCGCGGCAAGGCGCGCATCCTCGTATTGAACAAGGCCGACCTGGCCGACGACAACCAGACCGCCCGGTGGCTTGCGCACTTTCGCCGCCAGGGCTTGACGGCGCTGCGCTTCAACGCCAGCGGCGGCAAGGTGAAGGACATCCTCGCGCGCATCGAGGACGCCTCGAAGCCCGCGCTGGAGCGCTACGCCGCGCGGGGCGTGCGCAAGACCATACGCTTCATGGTCATCGGCATCCCCAACGTCGGCAAGTCCACGTTCATCAACCGGCTGCACGGCTCCGCCATCGCCAAGGCCTCGGACCGCCCCGGTGTCACCCGCGCCAACCAGTGGGTGAAGATCGGGCCGTTCCTCGAGGTGCTGGACACCCCCGGCATGCTGCCGCCCCGCATGGACGACCAGGACGGCGCGCGGCTGCTGGCGTACCTCGGCTCCATCCGCGACGAGATCATGGACACGGAGGACCTCGCCGGCGGCCTGATGGCGCTGCTCCACGCGCAGAACCCCGCCGCGCTCGCCGCGCGCTACAAGCTGCCCGACGGCTGCCCCGACGCGCCCCACGCGCTGCTGGAGGCCGCGTGCAGGGGCCGCGGCTGGCTGCTGTCCGGCGGGCGCTTCGACACGGCGCGCGCCGCCGCGCTGGTGCTGGACGAGTTCCGCGCCGGGAAGATCGGCAAGCTGACGATCGAGCCCGCGCCCCAGGCGCGGGGCGAATGACGGGGCTGCATGCCCTGACGGCGCGGCTGGGGCTGGGCGCGGTCATCGAGGAACCGCTGCCGCTGTCCGGCGGGCTGATGCACCGCGTCTGGCGCGTGCGGACAGAGGCGGGAGACTACGTCGTCAAGGCGCTGAACCCGGAGGTCGCCGCGCGGCCCGGGGCGCTGGAGAGCATCGAAAACGGCGAGCGCGTCGGCGCGGCCCTCGCGAGGGTCGTCCCGGCGGTGGCGGCGCTGGAATTGGGCGGCAGGCATGTCGTCGAATGCGGCGGGCTCTGGTACGTCGTCTATCCGTACATCGACGGGACGAGCGCATTCCCGCCGGACATCACCGCCGCGCACTGCGCCGCCATCGGCGACGCGCTGGGGCGGATGCACCGGGCGAGCGTCGCCGTCCCCGGCTTGAAGCCGGAGGTCGAGCCAACGCCCGCGATCGACTGGCCGGGGCTGCTGGCGCTCTCCCCCGTCGAAGCTGAATGGCGCGGGAGGCTGGAGGCGGCCCTGCCGGAGCTGGTCGCGTGGACGGACGCCGCCAGGGAGGCCGACGCGCGGGACGCGGACGCGCCGGTGCTCACCCACCGCGACCTCGACCCGAAGAACGTGCTGTGGCGGGGCCTGTCCCCGTTTCTGATCGACTGGGAGGCCGCCGGGTACGCGCGTCCGCGGCGCGAGCTGCTGGAGGTCGCGCTCTACTGGGCGGACGACGGAGAAGGCGGGCTGGACGGCGCGCTGTGTGAGGCGCTGCTGCGCGCCTACGGGCGGCACATGCCCCTGCGCGGCGACTGGACGCCGGTGTTCGCCGCGGGCCGCGCGAACCTGCTGGCGTGGCTGGCCTACAGCGTGCGCCGGGCGTCCGGGCAGACGTCGCCGGACGCGGAGGAAGTCCGACTGGGCGCGGCGGAGGTCGAAAAGACGCTCGGGGCGCTGGAAGGGTATGAGGCAAAGGCAAAGGTAATTGAGGGCTTTCTATGAATCGAACGAAAGGGCGCAGATCGCCATGCAGTCATTTATTGTTTCGTACAGATTCTTCGCTTCGCTCAGAATGACAGGCGATGCGCGTCGTTGTCATCCTGAGCGAAGCGAAGGATCTGTACGGTTAGATTCCGTACAAAACCAGGCGTGAAGGAGGAATCCCCATGCAAAACCCCACCCCCCGCAGGCGGGAGACGCCGCAGGAAAAGCTGGAGCGGCTGACGGCCATCGAGCGCGGCCTGTGGGCGGACGGCCTCGTGCTCGCGGGCATCGACGAGGTGGGCCGGGGTCCGCTGGCCGGGCCGGTGGTCACGGCGTGCGTGTCCATCCCGCGGGAGAAGCTCGTGCCCGGCGTGGACGACTCGAAGAAGCTGTCCGAGAAGCGGCGCGAGGCGCTCTTTCCGCTGCTGATGGAGGCCGCCGACTACGCCGAGACCTGCTTTGTCGGCCCGGACATCATCGATGAGATCAACATTTTAAACGCCACGAAGCGGGCCATGGAGACCTGCGCGGCGGGCTTTGCGGGCGACATGATACTCGTCGACGCCGTGGAGGGCCTGCGCCTGCCCTGCCGGGCGCGGCCGCTGGTCCACGGCGACGCGCTCAGCTACATGATCGGCGCGGCCTCGATCGTGGCGAAGGTCACGCGGGACCGCTACATGGTCGAGCTGGACGCCCGATACCCGATGTACGGCTTCGCCCGCAACAAGGGCTACGGCACCGCCGAGCACATCGCCGCGCTCAAAAAGTACGGGCCCTGCCCGGAGCACCGGCGCAGCTTCATCGGCAAGATCCTGGGTGAGAGTGATGAATAAGCGGCGCTTCGGCGGACAGGGCGAGATGGAGGCCCGCGCGTTCCTCGAGCAGAAGGGCGCGAAGATCCTGGAGATGAACTTCCGCCGCCCCACCGGCGAGATCGACATCATCGCGCGTCAGGGCAGGACCGTGCTGTTCGTGGAGGTCAAGCGGCGCTCGTCGCTGCGCTACGGGCGGCCCGCCGAGGCCGTGGACCGCGCCAAGCAGGCGCACATCCTGCGCACCGCGATGTTGTATTTACAGGAGAAAGGCATTTCGGACGCGCCGCTGCGCTTTGACGTGATCGAGGTGCTGCCGGACAGCATCCGCCACATCGAAAACGCCTTCGACGCGACGGGGATGGGCTGGTAAACAGGAATTGGGGCCCACGATGTGGAAATGATATAGGTTGACGCATTCCATTTCCAAGGAGTACCGACATGAAAAAGCTTCTGGGCGCGCTGGCCGCGCTGGTGATGATCCTTGCCCTGGCCGGGGGGCTGGCCGAGGAGGCGAATCTGCTGCTGAACGGCGGTTTCACCTCCGTCGACGGCGATCTGCCCCTGGGCTGGCGCAGGGATATGTGGCTGACGGATGTGGGCGTCAGCCTGCTCACCGTGGACGAAGACGGCTATGACGGCGGCTGCGTGACCGTGACGAACGTGGATGAGAACGACGCGCGCTTCGCGCAGACCGTGGCGGTGGAGCCGGACGCGGTCTACCGTCTCTCGGGCATGATCCGCGCCGAGGGCTGCGACGAAGGGGGCTACGGCGCGACGCTGTCCATCGAGGACGTGTTTGTCTACTCCGACGGCGTATACGACACCGCCGGGGACTGGAAGTACGTGGAGCTCTACGGCCGCACAGGCCCGAAGCAAAAGGAGCTGACCGTTTTCGCGCGCGTCGGCGGCTACGGCGCGCTGTCGAGGGGGCGCGCCAGCTTCGACGACCTCTGCCTCGTGAAGCTGGAAACGGCCCCGGAGGGCGCCGTCGTCTACGACTTCTTCCGCGAGGACACCGGACGTTCAAACGCCGACACGGCCAGCGACGGCGAGCCCGCGCGCAACACCGAGAGCTGGCTGCTGTTCACGTGCTGCTGGGCGCTTATAGTGGCGGGCGTCGCGCGCAAGCGCGGGCGCGCCGCCGAGCCGATGCCCAGGCCGACGCTTCGGCGGACGTTCTATGTCCTGCTGGGCGCGGCGCTTATCGTGCGGCTGGCGCTGGCCGCGCGCGTGCGCGGCTACTACACCGACATCAACTGCTTCACCTCGTGGTCCGAGCGCATGTTCTCAATGGGGCCGACCCGGTTCTACGCCCCGGACTACTTCTGCGACTATCCCCCGCTGTACATGCTGCTGCTGTGGTTCCTGGCGGCGCTGCGGCGGCTGTTCGGCCTGAACGCGAGCGGCGGTGCGTACCTGATCCTGTTGAAGCTCATGCCGATGCTCGCCGACATCGCGGCGGCGCTTCTGGTGTGGCGCGTTTCGCGCAGGAAGCTGTCCGAGCGCGGCGCGGCGCTGCTGGGGCTGATGGCGGCGTTCAACCCGGCCGCCATCGCGAACTCCGCCGCCTGGGGGCAGATCGACGCGCTGCTGG
>CACYET010000184.1 GCA_902773515.1 uncultured Eubacteriales bacterium
GCGCCGTCATGCTGCTCGGCTGCGCGGCGATCGCCGAGGGCGGCACCGTCCTCACCGGCAGCGCCAAGGGCTTTGCCAGCGACGTCGCCGTTGAAGTGACCGTCGATGCCGACGGCAAGATCACGGCCCTGACCGTGGACGACTCCAATGAGACCTATCCCAGCGCGGGCATCGACCGCGCCGAGACCGTCGAGAAGCTGATCGACGCCATCGTCGAGGCCGGCACGGCCGAGGGCGTGGACGTGAACACCGGCGCGACCTTCACCAGCACCGCCGTGGCCGAGGCGGTCGCCGCGGCCCTGGCGAGCGCCTCCGGCGAGGCCGAGCCCGCCGGCGAGCTGGCCTTCACCGCGGGCACCTACGAGGCCACCGCGGACGGCTGCAACGGCCCGCTGACCATCTCCGTTACCTATACCGACAGCGCGATCAAGTCCATCGACATCGTCTCCAGCGTGGAGACCGGGCATGTGGGCGACGTGGCGTTCGACATCATGATCCCCGATATGATCGACGCCAACGGCGCGGGCGTGGACAGCGTCTCCGGCGCGACCTTCACCTCCAATGCCCTGCGCACCGCCGTGCTGGACACCGCTGAGCAGGCGGGCTGCACCGACATGGCCGCCTTCAAGGCCGCCAAGATCGAGCACGCTCCCGGCGATCCCATCGAGCAGACCTACGACGTGGTCGTGGTCGGCGCGGGCGGCGCTGGCATGGCCGCCGCGGCTCAGTCGGTCCAGGAGGGCAACTCCGTGTTGATCATCGAAAAGAACGCTGAGATCGGCGGCAACACGCTGGTTTCCGGCGGTCAGTATCAGTCCGTGATGCCCTATCTGGTGTGGGATCCCGCCGATCCCGACGCCACCACCGGCGTCTATGAGCACAACGGCCAGACCTACGACAAGGTCAAGTCCGTGCAGGGCTGCATCGACGAGCTGAAGATGATCCTGGACTGGTCCGAGGAGCCCTTTGACGAGGACTACTACAAGGATCACGAGTTTGTGGCGGGCGACGCCAAAGAGCTGTCCAAGCACGGCGTCCATCAGGAATACCTGCCCATCCTCAAGGAGCTGAAGGCCGAGATCCAGGAGTACCTGGATTGGGCGCAGCCGCAGCTGGACGCGGGCGTTCCCGAGAACCAGCTGACCCTGTTCTCCACGCTGAACCTGCACAAGTTCCAGACCTACTACGGCGGCCTGCGCCAGAGCGCGGACAAGACCCAGTGGATCTACGGCGACGTGGATCTGGTCAGCCAGTTCATCGACGGCGGCCAGGGCCTGAAGGAGTGGCTCGAGGACCAGGGCGCTGAGTTCTACGAAGATTCCCAGCAGACGCTGATCGGCGCGCTGTGGTATCGCGAGAACGAGTTTACCAAGGAGCAGGGCCGCTGGGGCGCTTACTTCATGGCCCCGATGAGCACCATCGAGTCCTCCGGCCTGGGCAGCAAGATGACCCGCACCACCGCCACCGACCTGATCGTCGAGGACGGCCGCGTGACCGGCGTCAAGGCGGTCATGTACGACGGCACCGAGGTGACCGCGCATGCCACCAAGGGCGTCATCCTGACCACCGGCGGCTACGCCGCCAACATCGACATGGTGCTCGAGGACAACCAGTACTGGTCCACCGAGTACCTGTCCAAGGCCACCAAGACCACCAACCGCTCCAGCCAGGTCGGCGACGGCATCAAGATGGCTGAGGCCGTCGGCGCCGCCACCACCGGCATGGGCTTCACCCAGCTGATGCCCATCTCCTGGGTGGACAACGGCAACCTGGCCTTCGGCGGCGGCAACTACGCCTGCTGGATCAACCCCACCACCGGCCACCGCTTCGTGGACGAGGGTTCCGAGCGCGACGTGCTGAGCCTGGCTGAGTTCCAGAACGGCATGGAAGTGAACGGCACCAAGGGCGTGTTCCTGGAGTTCTACAACAAGGAGCAGATGATGCCCGCGCCGATGCAGCTGGCCGAGGGCGACTATCCGGGCCGCTACTATCGCCGCACGATCGCCGAGCTGCCCGAGCTGTTTGAGGAGCTGGGCGTGACCGCCGATCCCGAGGTCGTCATCCAGACCATCCGCGACTACGACATGGCCGTGATGGGCCAGGGCGAGTTCCCGGACGTGGGCAAGGCCATCGCCTCCCGCACCGTGGGCAACGTGGAGATGAACGAGGACGGCAGCTACAACGTGGATTCCTATGATCTGGAGAACACGCTGCTGACCGTGCGCCTGATGGCTCCCTCCACCCACCACACCATGGGCGGCATCGTGGTCGACACCGACCGCCACGTGCTGGACGCCGACGGCAACGCCATCCCCGGCCTGTACGCGGCCGGCGAGGTCACCGGCGGCATCCACGGCGGCAACCGCCTGGGCGGCAACGCCATCGTGGAGATCTTCGTGTCCGGACGCACCGCGGCCAAGGCCGTCGCTGCCGACAACGAATAAGCCACGGGTTTGAACCAAACGAGCGGGGCAGGATTTTCATCCTGCCCCGCTCTATATTTTTTGATCCTTTGCTTCGCAAGCCTGCGGCACGACTCCGGCTGCGCCTTCGCTCAGGATGACACATCGTTCGCATCCCTGTCATTCTGAGCGAAGGCCTGGCGGATGCCAGGCCGAAGTCGAAGAATCTTATATTATTACCCGTTCAGCGCCGCGATGATGTTCGGAAGCTCCGCGTCCACCACGTCGTTCTCCAGCTGGCAGGTGCCCGCGTTGTGGTGCCCGCCGCCGCCGTACTTCAGGCACAGCTCGCCGATATCCACGGTGGAGGCCTTGTTGACGATGGACTTGCCGATCATCACGGCGGTGTTCTGCTTGCGGAAGCCCCAGGCCACGTGCACGGAGATCTGCGTTTCGGGATAGAGGGCGTAGATCATGAAGCGGTTGCCGGCGTGGATGATCTCCTCCTCGCGCAGGTCCAGCACCACCACCTTGTCGTAGATCTTGGCGATGCGGTGCAGCTGCTCCTTGAACAGGTCGGCCTGCTGGAAGTACAGGTCCACGCGCTCCTTCACGTCCGGCAGCTCCAGGATCTCGTCGATCGTGTGGTCCATGCAGAAGCCGATCAGCTGCATCATCAGCTCATAGTTGGAGATACGGAAGTTGCGGAAGCGGCCCAGGCCGGTGCGCGGGTCCATCAGGTAGTGCAGCAGCACCCAGCCCTTGGGGTTCAGGATCTCGTCGACGGTAAAGTCGGCGCTGTCGCCCTTGTCGACGGCCGCCATCAGCTCATCGCTGACGCGCGGGAACACGTCCTTGCCGCCGTAGTAGTCGTACACCACGCGGGCCGCGCTGCGGGCGGTGGGATCGATGATCAGCTTGCCGCCGGTCTCCTTCGCCTTCAGGCGGTCCACCTCGGACTCGTGGTGGTCAAACGCCAGGCCCACGCGCGGATCGTAGGGCAGGTTCGTGGTGATGTCCGTGGGAAACAGCTCCACCTTGCCGTCCTGCACGTCCTTGGGATGGACGAACTTGATCTCGTCGATCAGGTCCAGTTCGCGCAGCATCATCGCGCAGGCGAGCCCGTCAAAGTCGCTTCGGGTGACCAGTCTCTTCTTCTGTTGCTGTTCCATGCTTCTACCTCCCGCGTTTGTTTTGGATCAATGCTCTTGGCAATCGCTGTTTAGTTTATTATAACACAGGTTTTGGATTTTTCAACCATTAGAAAGGAATTTTGGCGATATGAAAGAATAGGTTTCCGCAACGAAGGAGAAGGAGGGATTCGAACCCTCGAGACGCTTTTGACGCCTACACGATTTCCAGTCGTGCGCCCTCGACCAAGCTAGGCGACTTCTCCACATATTCAATTGTGCGATCCGGGGCGGTCAACCCCGAATCAATCAACAAACGGTATTATACCACAGCGCGGGCGCGAATGCAATACCCCGAGAGGAAAATTTGTGTGAAATGGGCGCGCGGCGCGCAGGCGCGGCGGCGGCGTTGTGTTATCACGCGCAAATCAGATTAAAAAAGGTTTAAAAACCGGCGAATCCTAGCGACAGCGGGTCCTTTTCGTGTTATAATACACGATATGAGGGACGCGCGCCGAAAGCGGCGCTGGGATCGTCCGCGCAACCGAGGGAGGGACGAAATATGAGCGATTATGTCATCATGACGGATTCCTCGTGCGATCTGCCGGCTTCGCTGGCCAATGAAATGGAGCTGACCGTGCTGCCGCTTTACGTGGACGTGGACGGCCAGAAATATACCAATTACCTGGACGAGCGGGAGATCGCCTTCA
>CACYET010000185.1 GCA_902773515.1 uncultured Eubacteriales bacterium
CGTCTACGACGCGGCGGCGTCGCGGCCCGTCGTCGAGCTGATCGAGGCCTCCGGGCTGTCGTTTCACTTCGACGCCGCGATGGGCGAAGGCGACGGCTGGTGCGCGTTCAACCTGGAGGGCTACGGCCCCGGCCCCTGTCTGATCTTCCGGCCCGACTTCTCCGGCGTCGATTTCACCGACTACCAGCAGAACCAGGTCTGGGCCGTGCGCGTGGACGGCCTCGTGGGCGTCGACGGCGAGCCGCTGCCGCTGGAGTACCGCGTGGACATGGTGTCGCTGACGGCGCAGGACGTCGTGAACGTGGAGATTTCGCAGCTGTCCGCGGAGCTCTCCCCCGGCGACGCGCTGGACCTCACCGCCGACGTGATCCCGTCCTACGCGGACGACCTGTCCGTCGCCTGGCGCAGCACCGACGAAGCGGTTGCGACGGTGGACGCGGACGGCCATGTCACGGCCGTCGCCCCCGGCGCGTGTGAGATCGTCGTCCGATCCGCGGGCGGCTGGGAGGATCGCTGCGCCGTCACGGTCCGGATGCCGTCCGGCGATTGACAAAGCGCCGCGACAATGGTAGAATTTGTTTGGAAAACATCGGAATAATCGCTCAAACGAGGTGTTTTTTATGAAGGATATGGCCTACAAAATGAACATCGCGGGGCTGGACCGCGCGCTGCCCCTCTGCCCCATCAGCGACAAGCTGATGATCGGCGCGTTCGTGATCTTCGGCGACCCGGAGCTGACCACCGCCTGCGCGAAGGAACTGCTGGCGCGCTGCCCCGAGCACGACGTGCTGATCACCGCCGAGAGCAAGGGCATCCCGCTGGTGTGTGAGATGGCGCGGCTGAACGGCAACGAGCGCTACGTGCTGGCCCGCAAGGCCCCGAAGCTGTACATGAAGGACGTGGTGAGCGTCGAGGTGCGCTCCATCACCACCGACCACAAGCAGACGCTTTGCCTGGACGGCAAGGACGCCGAATACATGAAGGGCAAGCGCGTGGTGATCGTGGACGACGTGATCTCCACCGGCGAATCGCTTCGCGCGCTGGAGATGCTGGTCGAGCGCGCCGGCGGCAACATCGTGGGCCGCATGGCCATCCTCGCCGAGGGCGACGCCACCATGCGCGACGACATCATCTACCTGGAAAAGCTGCCGCTGTTCGACAGCAACGGCAAGCCGATAGATTAGAGTTGAGAGTTCAGAGTTGAGAGTTTAGATTTGGAGAGCGACAGGTTCGTTTCCTGATCGGACGTCCTTCTGAATCGATATGTACAGATCCTTCGCTTCGCTCAGGATGACAACGGGAGGCTGTCCGCCTGCCTGTCATCCTGAGCGAAGCGAAGGATCTTTTCGTCCCGGGAAACCCCGTGCTTCGCATATTTTACATACAATCCCCCATTTACCCCCATATCGCCGCTTGAAAAAGCGGCGATATTATCATAGAATGAAAGGTAATCATGGGGTTTTATACGTCCAGGGGAGTGAGAGCTATGAATGATGTCGCCAATCGCTTTGCCGCCAAGGTGTTCAACCTGTCCACGATGCGCCAGCGCCTGACCAAGGACGCCTACCGGGAGATGCTGCGCTGCGTCGGCGAGGGCAAGCGCATGGACCTGGGCATCGCAAACATCGTCGCCAACGCCATGAAGGACTGGGCGATCGAGCAGGGCGCGACCCACTTCACGCACTGGTTCCAGCCGATGACCGGCATCACCGCCGAGAAGCACGACAGCTTCATATCGCCCGACGGCGGCGGCGAGGGCTTTGCCCCCAGCGGCGTGATCATGGAGTTCTCCGGCAAGGAGCTGGTGCGCGGCGAGAGCGACGCCTCGTCGTTCCCCTCCGGCGGGCTGAGGAGCACGTTTGAGGCCCGGGGCTACACCGCGTGGGACCCGACCAGCTACGCCTTCATCAAGGATGCCGTGCTCTACATCCCCACCGCGTTTTGCAGCTACGGCGGCGAAGCGCTGGACATGAAGACGCCGCTGCTGCGCAGCATGGAGGCCATCAGCCGCCAGGCGCTTCGGGTGCTTAAGCTGTTCGGCTACGAGGGCCCCGCGCCCGTAACCACCGTCGGCTCCGAGCAGGAGTACTTCCTGGTGGACCAGGGCATGGTGGACGCCCGCGAGGATCTGCTGCTCACGGGGCGCACGCTGCTGGGCGCGAAGCCGCCCAAGGGGCAGGAGCTGGACGACCACTACTACGGCATCATCAAGCCGCGCGTGCAGGCGTTCATGCAGGAGTTGAACGACGAGCTGTGGCAGCTGGGCATCCTCGCCAAGACCGAGCACAACGAGGTTGCCCCCGCGCAGCACGAGCTGGCTCCGATCTTCACCACCGCCAACATCGCCGCCGACCACAACCAGCTGACGATGGAGCTGATGCAGAAGATCGCCCACCGGCACGGCATGGTGTGCCTGCTGCACGAAAAGCCGTTCAGCTGGGTCAACGGCTCCGGCAAGCACGACAACTGGTCCATCGCCACGCGCGACGGCGTAAACCTGCTGGACCCGGGCACCACGCCCTTCGAAAACGCCCAATTCCTGCTGTTCCTGTGCGCGGTGATCCAGGCCGTGGACGACTATCAGGACCTTCTGCGCATCTCCGTGGCCACGGCGGGCAACGACCACCGCCTCGGCGCGAACGAAGCCCCGCCCGCGGTGATGAGCCTGTTCCTGGGCGACGAGCTGACCGAGGTGCTGGAGGCCATCGAGCACGACGCGCCCTACGGCGGCCACGACGAGGAGCAGATCAAGATCGGCGTGGACGTGCTGCCCCGCTTCCCGAAGGACTCCACGGACCGCAACCGCACGAGCCCGTTCGCGTTCACCGGCAACAAGTTCGAGTTCAGAAGCCCCGGCTCCAGCCAGTCCATCGCCAAGCCGAACATCGTCATCAACACCGCCGTGGCCGAGAGCCTCAGGCAGTTCGCGGACCGGCTGGAGGGCGCGGAGGACTTCACCAGCGCGCTGCACGACCTGATCCAGGGCACGATCAAGGCCCACAAGCGCATCCTGTTCAACGGCAACGGCTACGACAACCACTGGCCGCAGGAGGCCGAGCGCCGGGGTCTTATGAACCTGAAGACCACGCCGGAGGCGCTGGCGCACCTGCTGGACGAGAAGAACGTAAAGCTGTTCGAGAGCCACGGCGTGTTCAGCGAGGCCGAGCTGCGCTCGCGCTACGAGATCTTGCTCGAGAACTACGTGAAGATCATCCACATCGAGGCCCAGACCCTGATGGACATGGTCGGCCGCAACATACTGCCCGCCGTGTCGGCGTTCTCGGCAAAGCTGTGCCAAAACGCCGAGGTGAAGGGCGCGGTGGCGGGCGTGGCCTGCGGCTACGAGAAGGCTCGCTGCCGCGAGCTGTCGCGCCTGACGGACGAGATCTACGCGCTGTGCAGCACGCTGGGCGAGGCGCTGCACCACGCCGACGCCGCCGAGGACACGCTGGAGCGCGCGATGCGCTACAAGGACGACGTCGTCGGCGCGATGGGCGCGCTGCGCGCCGCCTGCGACGCCTGCGAGGCCATGACGCCGGAGGATCGGTGGCCGTATCCGAGCATGATCGACATACTTTATAGCGTGAAGTGAATAGCATATTGGAAAACGACCTCTTCCGGCCCGCCTGCGGCGGGCCACCTTCCCCTGAAGGGGAAGGCTTTGGGAGAATCGCTTGGCATTAAATTGCCTTCCCCTTTAGGGGAAGGTGGCAGCCCGAAGGGCTGACGGAAGAGGTCGTTCTCCTGCCACGATAAGTATTGTGCTCAGCATAGACGACTTTCACTTGCAAAAGTATTTTATTTGCGATAAACTAATGGTAGAAAGTGCCGCTATACGACGGCGGGGGAGCGATCAAGCATGAGGATCAAGCTGAATGACGCGCAGGTGGACGCGCTGAAGGCCTTTCTGGAGGCCAGTGAGGACGCGGAGCAGCTTTCCGCGCGGGAGTACGTGGTGGACCTGTACGACATCGACAGACCCATCTCGCTGGACATGGTGTTCGTCAAGGGCGGCATCGGCGTGGACGGCGCGGCGGAGCTGAAGTACGACGAGGAGCAGGACGGCTGGTACATGGGCGAGCGCCTGGAGCAGCCGGAGGAGGTGCTCTCGGCGCTTCATGCGTGCGGCGCAGGAGGGCGGCCTGACTTTCGCCGCGGTGAACGGCACGCCGGCGGTGCGGGCGATCAGCCCGGAAAACAACGAGCAGTACCACATTCTCGTTTCCAGC
>CACYET010000186.1 GCA_902773515.1 uncultured Eubacteriales bacterium
CACAGCAACGTCTCCGAAAGCGAGACGCTGGAGCCGATCCAGGAGTTGGTCCGCGCCGGCTGCGACATCATATTCACCAACAACTACAGCAAGCAGTTCCAGGAAGGCGCGCGGATGTACCCGAACGTGCAGTTCTGCCAGAGCGCGTTCAACGCCGGCAAGCACGAGGACTGCCCCGAGAACTACCACACCTTCAACGCCTCCATCTACCAGGGCCGCTACGTGACGGGCGTGGCTGCGGGCCTGAAGCTGCGGGACATGATCGACAACCGGATCATCGATCCCGAGGAAGCGCTCGTGGGCTATATCGGCGCGTTCTCGTCGGTGGAGGTCGTCTCCGGCTACACCGCGTTCCTGCTGGGCGTGCGCTCTGTGGCCCCGGAGGCCGTGATGCGCGTGCGCTACACCGGCTCGTGGAGCAGCTATTCCAGGGAGAAGGCCTGCGCCAAACAGCTGATCGACGAGGGCTGCGTGATCATCGCCCAGCACACCGACACCATCGGCCCCGCCATGGCCTGCGAAGAGGCGTACGGCAAGAAGCGCGTCTATCACGTGGGCTACAACCAGAACATGATCGACATCGCGCCGAACACCTCCCTGATCAGCACGCGCGTGAACTGGGCCCCCTACGTGGTGGAGGCGACGGAGGCGGTGCTGGAGAACAAGCCGATCGAGCGCTGCGTGAACGCCGAGATCCACGACAACGACGCCTGCGCGGGTCTCGAGCGCGACTGGGTGGAGGTGCTGGAACTGAACCGGCAGCTCGCCGCCTACGGCACCGAGGCGAAGCTGAACAAGGTGATCGAGGGCCTGAAGAAGGGCACCGTGGAGGTGTTCAAGGGCGACTACACCGGCGTCAACCTAAACGATCCGGCCGACACCATTGACCTGAGCCTGGGCTACAAGGAGAACGACGGCGTGTCCTGGGCCACGTTCGGCTACCTGCTCGACGATATCATCACGATCGAGGAGTAGGGGATTTGTCTGTGATAACAATCCAAAGAAAGGATGTTTTGATATGATTTCCTGGAAAAACCTGGATACACTGGCGGCCTACGGCAAGCTGGCCGCCGAAAAGCGCGTGAACCTGGCCGAAGCCATGTCCGGCGAGGGCGGCGCGGCGCGCGTGGCGAAGTACAGCGTGCCCATGGCGGGCGGCCTCAGCTACAGCTTCGCGGCTAAGACCGTGGACGACGCGATCCTCGCGGATCTGCAAGCGCTGGCGGACGAGGCGCAGCTGACCGAAAAGTACGGCGCGCTGCTGAACGGCGAGATCATCAACACCGGCGAAAAGCGCCGCGTGCTGCACCAGCTGACCCGCGGCCAGCAGGGCGGCAGCGTGGTGGTCGACGGCGTGGACAAGCGCGCGTTCTACGTGGCGCAGCAGAAGAAGGCCGCGGACTTCGCGGCGAAGGTGCACAGCGGCGAGATCACCAACGCCGCGGGCGAGAAGTTCACCACCGTGGTGCAGATCGGCATCGGCGGCAGCGACCTCGGCCCCCGCGCGATGTACCTGGCGCTGGAGCAGTGGGCGAAGCAGCAGGGCACGCTGAAGATGGAGGCGCGCTTCATCAGCAACGTCGACCCCGACGACGCCGCCAGCGTGTTGAAGAGCATCGACGTGGCGCACGCGCTGTTCGTGCTGGTGTCCAAGTCCGGCACGACGCTGGAGACCCTGACCAACGAGGCCTTTGTGAAGGACGCGCTGAAGGGCGCGGGCCTGGACGCCTCCAGGCACATGGTGGCCGTCACGAGCGAGACCTCGCCGCTGGCCAGCAGCAGCGACTACCTCGCCGCCTTCTTCATGGATGACTTCATCGGCGGGCGCTATTCCTCCACCAGCTGTGTGGGCGGCGTGGTACTGTCCCTCGCCTTCGGCGCGGACGTGTTCGCGCGCTTCCTGGACGGCGCGGCGAAGGCCGACGCCACCGCGAAGGAGACCGACATCCTGAAAAACCCCGCCCTGCTGGACGCGCTGATCGGCGTGTACGAGCGCAACGTGCTGGGTTGGCCCGCCACGGCGGTGCTGCCGTATTCGCAGGCGTTGTCCCGCTTCCCGGCGCACTTGCAGCAGTTGGACATGGAGTCGAACGGCAAGTCCGTCAACCGCTTCGGCGAGCCCGTGAGCTACCAGACCGGCCCCGTCATCTTTGGCGAGCCCGGCACGAACGGCCAGCACAGCTTCTATCAGCTGCTGCACCAGGGCACCGACATCGTCCCGCTGCAGTTCGTGGGCTTCCGCGAGAACCAGGCGGGCATGGACGTGGACATCCAGGGCAGCACCAGCCAGCAAAAGCTGTGCGCCAACGTGGCCGCGCAGATCATGGCCTTCGCTTGCGGCAAGGCCGACGAGAACCCGAACAAGGCCTTCGCGGGCGGCCGGCCCTCGTCCATCATCGTGGGCGATCAGCTGACCCCCGAGGCGCTCGGCGCGCTGCTGTCGCACTTTGAGAACAAGGTGATGTTCCAGGGCTTCTGCTGGAACGTCAACAGCTTCGACCAGGAGGGCGTGCAGCTGGGCAAGGTGCTGGCCAAGCGCGTGCTGGCGCACGATACCGACGGCGCGCTGAAGGCGTACAGCGATCTGCTGGGAATCTGAGATTATAATAACTGAATAACCATACAGGACATCGCCCCGGCCGCTTTACTGCGCCGGGGCGATGTTGAATGTGAAGAACCCGCGAGTGACGGGCTCCTGCGTCGCGAGTGTCACGCGCCACAGAGGCCCTCCGGCGGGGTCGCCGACGGGGAATACGGCGTCCGTCTGCGCGATGTCGCAGGCCAGAGCGCCCTCCCAGCAGAGGTCCACCGGCCCGAGCCGCAGCCCGTTCATCAGCCGCTGGGGCTTCTGGGGCGTGAAAAACCGGAAAGCGATGGGCGCGGGCACCTTGAGGTCGAAGGCATCCACGAGCCGCAGCACCTTCTCCCCGCGCCGCACCATGGCGGTGCGCTGCACGGACCGCGCGCCCGCGCGCGCGGGATACGCGTGCGTCAGGTCGACGCTCATCAGCTCGCCGTCCTGCTGGATCTCGAAGTCCGCGGGGCAGACGTCGCCGCCGAAGGCCGCCTCCGGGGACGCCTCCGCGGGCGAATCCAGCTGGGCGTACGGGCCGATCGTCGGCGTGTCCGCGCAGCCGGGGACTTCGACGAGGATGGGCCGCTCGCCGTCGAACAGCAGGATGCTCCCGGCGTTCTGGCGGGCCCCGCCGGTGTGCATGGCGCAGGTCAGCGCGCCGAAACGGGACAGCATCAGCCGGTTGCCCGCAGTGGCGGCGTGCTTGATGCGCGGCGGCTTGCCGTCCTCCGCGGCCAGCATCGCGGCGCAGGACAGGTCCAGCAGCCGGCCCGTCACCGTGGCCGAGGGACGCTTGCCCTCGCGGTGCAGCCTTGCGCCGAGGGCCGTCAGCGCCTCGTCGCCCGCCGCCAGCCCCACGCGGAACAGCTCCTGCCCCGACAGGCGCGGGCGCATGTCGCCGGTGGCGGGGTCGGCGAAGAAGTCCGCCGCCAGCCACGGAAACAGCAGGCCGTCCAGCCAGTCCGGGGTGGGGTAGTCCGCCGTCAGGTCCATCTCGCCGCGCGTCAGCTTGCGCAGCAGCAGCGTCAGGTCCGTGATGGCGGCGGTCTCCGCCAGCTCGTCGGAAAGCGGCAGCGGCCGCGCCTGTCGGGTCAGTACTGCCTGATCCAGAAGCCGCAGCGCCTGCTTCATCACCGCGCCGCGCCGCGCGCCGTCCGATTCGAGGAGTATGGCCGAGAGCAGGATGTCCGACAGCGTGCACATCGGCCTCGGCCCGCCCGCGCCGCGCGCACCGGAGAAGCGCATGAAGGGATAGTCGCCGTGGGCGAGGAACGGCGAGAACACGCGCCGCCGCGCCTCGTACAGCAGCTTGCCCGACACCCGCGAGCCCAGCCGCTCGCCCAGCGCGCGGTGCGTCCAGGCCAGCAGCATCAGCGTTTCGGCGCACTGGAAGTCGATCTCCGGGTGCTGCTCGTCGTCAAAGGGCATGCCCTTGGGGTTCTGCGACCACGCGGACTCCTCGCAGATCATGCAGAGGATGTCCACGACGCGCGACAGCGCCGCCGCGTCCGGCTCCGCCAGGATCAGCGCCTCCAACGCCTGCCGCCGCGCCCGCTGCGCGCGCAGCCAGGCCGCCGGGTCCGCGAGGCGCTGGGACAGGGGCATGGACGGCAGGTCCCGCCCCATGGCCAGGCGCGCCGCCGACTGCGCCT
>CACYET010000187.1 GCA_902773515.1 uncultured Eubacteriales bacterium
CGTCACCCGGGAGGACATCACCGTCTGCCCGAAGTGCGGCAAGCCCGTGCACCAGGACGAGGACGTGCTGGACACCTGGTTCTCCTCCGCGCTGTGGCCCTTCTCCACGCTGGGCTGGCCGGAGCAGACCGAGGATTTCAAATACTACTATCCCAACACCGTGCTGTCCTGCGGCTACGACATCATATTCTTCTGGCTGGCGCGCATGGTGTTCTCCGGCATCGAGCAGACCGGCGAGTGCCCGTTCGAGATCGCGCTGATGCACGGCCTGGTGCGCGACGCGCTGGGCAGGAAGATGTCCAAGTCGCTGGGCAACGGCATCGACCCGATCGAGGTCATCGACAAGTTCGGCGCGGACGCGCTGCGCTTCTCGCTGGTGATGGGCGTGGCCCCCGGCAGCGACATCCGCATGAGCGAGGAGAAGATCGAGTCGTTCCGCAACTTCGCCAACAAGATCTGGAACGCCAGCCGCTTCGTGCTGATGAACCTGCAGGGCTTTGAGCCGAAGGGCATCGACGCGTCGAAGCTCTCCCCGGCGGACAAGTGGATCCTGACCCGCTATCAGGAGGCCGTGCGCGGCGTGACCGACAACCTGGAGAACTACGACCTGGGCCTGGCCGCCACGAAGCTCTACGACTTCGTGTGGAGCACGTTCTGCGACTGGTACATCGAGATGGCCAAGCAGGGCTTGTACGCGGAGGAAGGAGATGTCAAGGAAGCCACGCAGGAGGTGCTGCTCTACGTGCTCACCGGCATGCTCAAGCTCCTGCACCCCTACATGCCGTTCATCACCGAGGAGGTGTACGGCTACCTGCCCGGCGCCGAGGGCATGCTGATCAACGCCCCGTGGCCCGAGGTGAAGCCTGAGTTCGACTTCACGGAGGAGGCCGCGCGGATGGACGGCGTCATGGAGGTCATTCGCGCCGTGCGCAACCTGCGCGCCGAGATGAACGTGCAGCCCGGCCGCAAAGCCACGCTGATCCTGAAGCCCCACGCGGGCTGGGAGGACGCACTGGCGGGCGCGGAGGGCTACTTCAAGCGCCTCGCCAACGCCAGCGGGCTGGAGATCATCGACGCCCATGCCGCCAACCCCGAAAAGTCCGCCTCCGCGGTGACCGAGCCCTGCGAGCTGTTCATCCCGCTGGGCGAGCTGGTGGACGTGGAGAAGGAGCTGAAGCGCCTGGAGAAGGACCTGAAGGGCCTGATGGGCGAGATCGCCCGCGCCACCGGCATGCTGAACAACCCCGGGTTCGTCAGCAAGGCCCCCGCCCAGCTGGTGGAGGCCGAGAAGGAAAAGCTGGCCACGAACCAGAAGCTGCTGAAGAAGCTCCAATCCCGCATCGCGGAGATGGAGAGCTTGCGGTAAGAAACACAATGTGGGGCGTCGTTGCAGCGTCCGCTCTAATACACGCCAAAAGCCCTCCCCTTTAGGGGAGGGTGCCGAGCATAGCGAGGCGGGAGAGGTCGTCCTCTCCCCGTAGGGGCGATGCGCCGCCTGTCAGCATCCAGCGTGTGGAGGACCAGATTGCCACGTCGCCTGCATACGCAGGCTCCTCGCAATGACACACAACGTACGATCATCGAACGACGTCATTGCGAGGAGGCCGACAGGCCGACGTGGCAATCTGGTCTCTTCTAACTCAATTATTCCAAAAGCCTCCTGTGCAGCGCCCGCAGCGCCATCTCATACGCCTGCGGCTCGACGTACACGCGCGCGCAGTCGCTCGCGGGCTCCACGACGATGGGCCCCAGCAATTCCGCCTCCGCCAGCACGCGCCTGAACGGAAAACCGAACACCGATACGCACGAAGCGACCGCGTCCTCGCCGCGCGCCCTCACGGGCAGCGCGGCTTCCCTTTTGCCCGCGAGACACGGCGCGATTTCCGCCACCCGACCGTCGATCAGCGTCCCCGGGCCGTCCGGCTCCATCGTGCAGCGCAGGCGGGTGGGGATGCCCGCGCGCTCCACCGGGTCGAGGCACGCGGGGTGCAAGACCTGCGCCCCGGCGCGGGACAGCGCGCGCATCTGCGCGTACCCCACGCGATCGATCCGCCTTGCGCCGGGAACGATTGCGGGATCGGCGGTCATCAGCCCGGGCACGTCCGTCCAGTTCTCGTAGACCGTCGCGCCCAGGCCCACCGCCGCCAGCGCCCCGGTGATGTCGGAGCCGTTGCGGGGGAATACGCGAACCCTGCCGGATGGCTCCGCACCGTAAAAGCCGGGGAGGATCACGCGGTCGCGCGTGCGCGAGAGCGCGATCAATGCCCCCAGCGTGCGCTCCATGTTCACGCCGCCGCCTTCGTCAAAGGCGATCACGTCCGCCGCGTCCGCCATCGGGATGCCGCTGTAGCGCGAAAACAGGAGCGCGCACAGGTATTCGCCGCGGCTCAGCGCGCGCGCCTCGGACGCATGCAGCGCGGCATCGATCTCATCTTTCGCCACGTCGTAAAAGCCTTCTATATCAAGTTCCGAAGCGATTTCGTCGAAGCGCCGCGCAACGGCGTCGACGGCCTTCTTTCGCGCGCGCCTGTCTCGCCGCGTCCTCCAGCAGGATGAGAGCAGGGCCGTCACCTTGTCCGGATGCGCCTCGTCCGTCCCCGGCGCGGAGAGCACCGCGCAGCGCCGGGAGGGATCGCTGTCCAAAATCGCCTTGATTTGTCTGAATCGCTCGGCGTCGGCCGTGGAGCTGCCGCCGAACTTGCATGCGAGGATCGGCATATACAAAACCTCCGTTGCGGCGCTAAAGCCGCAATGTGATGGAAAAACCCGTCAAAGCGCCCGAAAAAAGGGACGCCTGCGGTGTATACTATGCCGGGTGCGGGCGAACGTGCCCGAAAGGTTGCACAAATGAGGCACAATATTAAAAATATATGAAATAAAGGGTTTTTTTGAGCAGATGTTGTATATAGTATTATAACAACCGCTGCCGCGCGGGCGTTTTGCGCCTCGACGGCGTGCCATGAATTTCTTGCGGAATTTGTAATATCGATGCAGGAAAAACGGTGAAATTGGCGAATAATAAACTACTGTAACTGTCGCCACCCGGAACGGGGCCAACGGATCAGAGTAAAGAGGAGCGTGTATGAGCGGAAGATTGTCGGATGCCTGGCTGGAGGAGCTTCGCTCCCGCGTCAGCCTGGAGGAAGTGGTCTCCGAATACGTCCCCCTCAAGCAGAAGGGCCGCCGGTTCTGGGGGTGCTGTCCGTTCCACAACGAAAAGACGCCGTCCTTCGCGGTCGACAGCGAAGCCCAGCTTTACTACTGCTTCGGCTGCCACAAGGGCGGCACAGTCGTCAATTTCATCATGGACATGGAGCGGATGGACTTCATGGACGCGGTGCGCCTGCTGGCGGAGCGCGCCCACATGGAGCTTCCCGAGCGAAGCTCTGCAAACGGACAGTCCCGCGTCACGCAAGACGAGCGCGAGCGCATGTACGAGGCAAACCGAGCGGCCGCCAGGTTCTTCCACGATCTGCTGTGGACGGACGAGGGCGCCGAAGCACTGAACTACCTCTACGGGCGCGGCCTCAACGATTCGGACATCCGCCGCTTCGGCCTCGGAGCTTCTCCCAAAGGCTGGGACGGCCTTTTGCATCATCTGGAGGAGGCGGGCTTCGAGCCGGGGCTCCTCGAGAAGGCCGGATTGGTCGTCAGGCGCGACGATCGACTGTACGACATGTTTCGCGGCCGCGTGATGTTTCCCATCATCAGCGCCCAGGGGCGCGTGCTGGGCTTCGGCGGACGCGCGATGGGCGACGCGCAGCCCAAGTACCTGAACACGGCGGAGACGCCCGTGTTCAACAAGCGCCTCGGTCTCTACGCGTTGAACTTCGCCAAGAACGAGCGCGAGGTGGGCCATCTGGTGCTGGTGGAGGGCTACATGGACACCGTGTCCCTGCGCAAGCACGGCGTCAAGGGCGTGGTCGCCACGCTGGGCACGGCACTGACGGAGGAGCAGGCGCGGCTGATGAAGCGCTACGCCGCGCAGGTGTGGATCAGCTACGACGGCGACGCCGCCGGGCAGAAGGCCGCGCTGCGGGCGCTGGACATCTTCGACGCGCAGGACATCCCAGCGCGCGTGATCGACTATCCCGCGGGCATGGACCCGGACGACTTCATCAAGGCCCGGGGCCTGGAGGGCTTCGAGGCGCTTGACAAGCTGGACTCCACCAGCTATCGCATGCTGCGCGCGCGCGACGGCCTGGACATATCGACGCAGGAC
>CACYET010000188.1 GCA_902773515.1 uncultured Eubacteriales bacterium
CAGGCCGCGCTGCGCGACTGCACAAAGCTGATCGGCGGCTTCCTGATGCTGATCGGCGCGGCCCCGGCATCCACCGGCGGCGGCATCAAGGTGACGACGCTGGCGATCCTGGTGTTGACGGTGCGCATGGTGGCGCGCGGCGAGAGCAGCATCGTGGTGTTCGAGCGCCGCATCGACCGGGCGTTGATCCAGCGGACGGTCGCGATCGCGTTCATCGCCATCGCGGTGGCGTTCGTGGACGTGTGCGCGCTGTCGGTGCTCCAGCCCGGGGCGGCGTTCCTCGATCTGTACTATGAATGCGTGTCCGCCGTCGGCACGGTGGGCATCTCCGCCATCGGCTCGTCGAACCTGGTGCCGCTGGCGCGGATACTGATCATGATCACGATGTACATCGGGCGCATCGGGCCATTGACCATGGCGCTGCTGTTCATGAACCGACAGAACCGCGCCAAGGAGCTGCTGCGCTACCCCGAGGACCGCGTGATGATCGGCTAAGCCAAACTACCATCCATACGGAGGTTCCAACATGGCCAAGAACAAGAATAAGCAATTCATCGTCGTCGGCCTGGGCCGCTTCGGCACCGCCATCGCCGAGACGCTCTGCCAGGACGGCTACGAGGTGCTCGGCGTGGACAAGCGCATGGACGTGGTGGAGGCCCTGCGCGACGTGCTGACCCACACCGTGCAGATGGACGCCATGGACCGCGACGCGCTGTCGGCGCTGGGCATCCCGGATTTCGACGTGGCCTTCGTCACCATGGGCTCGGACATTCGCGCCAGCGGCACGATCGTGATGTCGCTGAAGGAGCTGGGCTGCAAGCGCGTGCTCGCCAAGGCGCAGGACGAGTTCCACGGCCGGATGCTGGAAAAGCTGGGCGCGGACCAGGTTTTGTTCCCGGAGCGTGACATGGGCCGCCGCATGGCGCATAACCTTGTATCGGGCGACATCATTGACTTTCTCGAGCTGTCCTCCGAGTACTCCATGGCGGAGATCCGCCCCCGGCCGGAGTGGCTGGGCAAGTCGCTGATGGAGCTGGCCATGCGCAGCAGGCTGGGCATCAACGTGGTGGCCATCCGCACCGGCGACGAGCTGAACGCCATGCCGTTGCCGGACACCGTGCTTAGGGAGGACGACGTGCTGCTGGTGGTCGTGAAAGACGAGACGCTCGCCAGGATGAATCGACGCTGACCGGGCGCGCCCGCCCGGCTGAAGGGCGGTGACGGAATGCCTGAAAAACAAACAGATATCGTCGGCTGCATCGCGATCGACGAACCCATGTCCGGAGAGAATCGCCTTTCCGGACTTTCTTGCGCTCCGGGGCTGGTTGTCTTTCCGTTCGAGTGGCGGGCGGGGGAGGACGCGCTCGGGGCGTTGCAGACGCTTTTGCAGCGCGCGCGCTCGTCGTGCGGCGCGGCAGCGATCGTTGCGCGGGGCCTGGGCTGCCTGGCGGCGCTGGCGCTGGCGGAGCAATTGCCGGTGGATCGGCTGGCGCTCGTCGAGCCGAGACTGGGAAGGCTTCGCGGGTGCGGGACGCTCGCGCGGTGCTTCAACCGCATCGCGCTGTTCGCGCGCCAAAACCTGTCGCTGTGCGTGTCGGACGTGTTGATCGTGCAGACCGGGGACACTCGCGCGGGGCGGAAGCTGGTATCGCTGGGGCTGGGCGCGCACAGCCGCGTCGCGCGCGTCGAGCTGCCCGCCGAAACGGCGCCGGAATTGTATACAATTTGTGATAATACGCTCAAAACGGCCGTAACGGACTTTTTACGCGGCGGAGATTGGCCAAAAGACCTTGCGCAAAATCGCGAAATGTGTATAATATATGAGTAAGTTTATTTTTGGGCACTGACGCCCTGTACGGAGAGGAAGATTTGTTATGAGACACGCGCTTTTGCGCCTGGCAGGCATTTTGATCGCACTGACGCTGGTGCTCACCGGCTGCAACCTGGTGGAAGTGGACCCGATCATGCAGCTGGACGAGGACCTTGCGGCCCTCAAAAAGCAGTATTCCGGCGTGGTGGCCAGCTATGACGGCGGCGAGATCACGCAGGCGGACGTGATGGGCAACTTCAATTCCCAGTACTCCTACATGAGCCAGATGTACGCCATGTACGGCATGAACATGTCCGCCGACACGGTGGAGGACATGAAGAAGACCGTCGTGGAGGACGCCGTGCAGAGCGTGGCCATCTCCAGGCAGCTGGAGAGCCGCGGCATCAAGCTGGACGACGAAAAGCTGGCCGAGATCGAGAGCGAGACCGACGAGCACTACAAGGAAGTCTACGACGCGCTGCTGCCGAAGGCCGACGGCAAGACCGACGAGGTGAAGGCGAAGCAGACCGAGTACAACATCTACTCGATGGGCTACACCCGCGAAGCCATCTACAACACCGAGCTGACCAACGCCAACTATGAGCTGATCGAGGAGACGGTGCGCGACGAGATCACCGAGGTGACCGACGAACAGCTGCAGGCCGCCTACGATGAGAAGGTTGCCAGCGACGAGGAGACCTACTCCGCCTCCGCCGGCAGCTTCGGGAGCGCCATGACCTCCGACAGCAACGTCGTGTGCTGGGTTCCCGAGGGCTATCGCACCGTGAAGCACATCCTCGTCAAGCCCGAGGAGGACGTGCTGCAGGCCGTCACCGACGCCCGCAGCGCCGTCACCAGCGCCGAGAGCGAGCTGGAGAGCCTGCGCAGCGAGCTGGACGCCCTGAATGACAAGGGCGACGAGGCTGCCGAGGACGCCGAGGCGACCGAGGAAGCCGAGCCCGCCGAGGCGTCCCGCACCGCCGAGGACATCCAGGCCGACATCGACGCCGCCGAGGCGAAGCTCGAGACGCTGCGCGCCGACGCCGAGAAGGCCGAGGCCGACTGCCTGGCGTCCGTGAAGGACAAGACTGACGAGATCTACGCCAAGATCGAGGCCGGCGAGGACTTTGCCGCGCTGATCGACGCATACGGCGAGGACCCCGGCATGTCGAACGAGCCCACCAAGACCCGCGGCTACTACGTCAGCAGCGCGTCCACCAACTGGGACAAGAACTTCACCGCCGGCGCCATGGCGCTGGAGAACGTGGGCGACGTGACCCAGACGCCGGTCATCTCCACCAGCGGCGTGCACATCATCCGCTACGAGAGCGACGTGACCCCCGGCGCGGTGCCGCTGGAGGACGTTCACGACGCGCTGTACGAGGACACGCTCGAAGACATGAAGTCCGAGCACTTCAACACCGAGCTCCAGTCCTGGATCGACGCACTGAACCCGGTCTACACCCTCGAGAACTTTGACCTGACTTCCGGGAAGTAAAGTAAGAAACAGAAAGATCCTTCGCTTCGCTCAGGATGACAACGATACGGCTCACGCGGGCCTGTCATCCTGAGCGTAGCGAAGGATCTTTTCTTTTACCTACTTCTCCTTGTAGTACAGCATGCAGTGACAGTAGCCCTCGAAGTCCGGGTCGGCGATCTGGTCCCGGAACTCCTTGCACATGCACTTGTTCTCGGGCGTGCGCGCCAGACGGCAGGGACAGTAGCCTCCCGTGCGCTTGAGGCCCTCCTTGATGGTGTTCACGACCTCCTGGTCCTCGTTGAATCGAATCTTCATGGCGTCTCCTCCCGCGCGGCTTTGCCGCTTGTTATTCATTCTTCCGCGCGCACGGCAAGCCTATGCGGCGCTGGCAACATTATACAGGCAAAGCGCATTGTTGTAAACGCCCGTTTTAACGCTATGCCGCATCCCGGGCGCTCAAACCGTCCCTCGCGCATAAAACGCCACTTTTCGCGCAAACTACGCGCACAACGTGAAGTCTGCGCCGCTGAAAGCGTGCCTTTCAGCCAGTTTGAGCACATGGAGGCGTTTTTATGAGAGCAACGGGCATTGTCAGGAGAATCGACGAGCTGGGCCGCGTCGTCATTCCAAAGGAGATCAGGAGGACCCTGCGCATCCGCGAGGGCGACCCGCTGGAGATATTCACCGACCACGACGGGGAGGTGGTGCTGAAGAAGTATTCGCCGATCGGGGAGATCGCCTCGATCGCGAAGGACTACACCGACTCCCTCTACCGCACGCTGGGCCACGTGGCGCTGATCAGCGACCGGGACGCCATCGTGTCCAGCTCCGGCGCGGCGAAGCGCGAGTACGCGGAGAAGGCGCTCAGCCCCGAGGCCGACCACATCCTGCAAAGCCGTCAGCTGATGATGGCGAACCTGTCCTCGGGACACCCGAGGCGTACTCCGCGCAGATCGTCGCGCCGATCCTCGCGGACGGGGAGATCGTGGGCGGGCTGATGCTGCTGAGCCGGGAATCGGGGCTTCAGATGACCAACGTGGACCAGAAGGTGGCCGAGACCACCGCCAACATCATCGGCCGCCAGATGGAGCAGTAAAGCCCTTGCCAGCGCCGCGCGACCTGTGCTATAATACCTCCCGGAAACGAACGGGGACGGGAGGCGCATGCGGGCGTGATTACGATTGTCGGAACGGGCTGGCTGGCCGGACAGCTTACGCTGGACGCGATCCGGGCGCTTGAAAGCGGCGCACGGGTGATCCTGCACACGGGGCGCTGCGGCTGCGCGGCCTGGCTGGATGCGCAGGGGATATCCTATGCGACGCTGGACGCGCTCTACGATGCCTGCGAGGACTTTGACGCGCACGCCAGGGCCGCGGCGGACGCGGTGCTCGACGCGGCGAAGCGCGAGTACGCGGAGAAGGCGCTCAGCCCCGAGGCCGACCACATCCTGCAAAGCCGTCAGCTGATGATGGCGAACCTGTCCTCGGGACA
>CACYET010000189.1 GCA_902773515.1 uncultured Eubacteriales bacterium
CCATGCTTTCGCATGGCTTCGCTCAGGATGACAACGTCACGCGTATTACGTCCACGGGTGGGCGGTTCAAATTCGCTACATGGCTTCGCTCAGGATGACAACGTCACGCGTATTACGTCCACGGGTGGGCGGTTCAAATTCGCTACATGGCTCCGCTCAGGATGACAGGTTTGCGATTGCCGCATGGTTGTCATCCTGAGCGGAGCCGCGAAGCGGCGCAGTCGAAGGATCTTTTTTCGTCTACTTCTCCATCTTCCTCCGGATCGCGGCGACGATCGTCAGCACCAGCCACACGACCAGCGCCACGGCCAGGAAGCCGATGACGGCGTAGACCGGCGAGAAGGACAGGCGGTGCTGGAAGGGGGCTTCGGCGCTGTACCAGTCCTCCCCCAGCAGCGCGAAGGCCCGCTGCACGCCGTAATCGCCGCCGCGCCCATTCCACGAGAGCTTCATCATCCCCGTGGCCTTATAGGCGGACACGTTGATCGGCACGGTGATCAGGTTCGCGATCAGCGACACCGCCGCCGCGATCCACAGCCGCGCCTTGCGGCCGCGGCTGCGCGCCTCGACCTCCTTCTCGTCCAGCACCCACTCGGGCACGTGGGCGCGGATGTGCTCCAGCACGAAGTCGTAGTCCTCCGGCGGCACGGGGATGCGCGCGCGGGTGATCATGTTCTTCAGCACGATCATGTTCCTGTCGCGCTGCTCGACGATGCCCTTCACGCCGGAGAAGTAGTTGGGCTGGTCGCGGGAGGCGTTGTGCACGTTCGTGGTGGTGCGCGCAGCCTGCCCGGCGTGGCCCGTGGCGAGGCCCGCCACCAGCGTCAGGATCTCCAGCGCGTCGGTCACGTTGCGGGTCTTCTGGGTGTAGGCCGTCTGCAGCACGTAGTCGTCCGTCATCACGAAGAACATGCGCATCACGCCGCGGGCGCACAGCGCCCAGATCACGTAGATGATCGGCCACAGGACCAGGAAGCCGCCGAAGAAGATCAGGCCCACCACCCATCCCGGCGTCCGGCCCCAGTCGCCCATCATCATGGCGACCAGGCCCATGCCCAGGGCGATCCAGAAAAAGATCTTCATCACCATGCCAAACATGTACGGGTCGTGCCACATGTCCATAAAATAGGTCCAGCAGTACGCGCCGTCCTCGCTCTGGCGCACGCGGCGTTCCAGCTCGCGCTGCTCCATGTCCATATCCTCCGCCTCCATTTTCGCGGGGGCGTCCGCCGGACGCCCCCGCCTGTTTTTGTGCGTTTATCTGCGATCGATCAGTTGTAGTAGTCCGCCTGGGGCTGGTAGTAGCGCACGGCCGCGTCCAGCGCCGCCAGCGTGCCGGCGTCGTCGCCCTGGATGTACTTGGCAGTGAAGGTCACGGTGTGGTCGCCCACGGTGTCGTACAGGCGCAGCATGTCGATCATGAAGCCCTGCAGGCGGTAGGTGTACTTCGCGGCTGGCAGGTCCTTGCCGCCGATGGTGTAGTACTCATACTCCACGTAGCCCACCAGGTCGTCGCCGTAATCCCGCTGCATGGCGGGCGTCTCCTTGTCGCGGATGTAGGCCGCCGGGTCGGGCAGGATGTGGTCCTCCCGGTACACCAGCACGTAGGGGATGCCCTTTTCGTTGCCTTCGGTGTAGATGGTCAGGCCGTTGCTCTCGCTGAACTCCCAGGTGTTGCTGGGGTCGGTGGCGATGGAGAAATCCATCTCGCGGCAGTTGATGGGGATCAGGCTGCCCAGGTCCGGCTTCTGCACCTGCTCGGGCTGGGGCAGCGGGTCGGTCTGTCCGCCGCCGGGCAGCCGGTCGCTGGAGCCGCCCTCGACGGCCGCGGGCGCGGCGGCGGCGCTGGCGTAGTAGTCGGGGTCCTCCTGGAAGAAGCCGACGGCCTCCTCCAGCGCGGCCATGGTGGCGTCGCCCTCGCCCTGGAGGTACTTGGCGACGTACATCACGGTGCGGCCGTTGCGGTTCTCATAGACGCGGTAGATCTCGATCACGTAGCCCTGCACGCGGTAGTCGTAGATCGCGCCGACCACGTTCCGCCCGGCCAGCGTGGTGTCGCCCAGCTCCTGCACGCTCAGCAGGTCGTTGCCGTACTGCTGCTGCATGTAGGGCGTCAGGCCGCGGTCGATGAAGTCATGCAGGTCCTCGAGGGGCTCGTTGAGCACGTACAGCTGCACGAACGGGATCACGTCGCGCTCCTGCGTGTAGATCAGCGCGCCCTCGCCCTCGACGTACTCCCAGCCCACGTTCGTGGAGGTCAGCGTGGAGAAGCCCTGCTGCGGCACGGAGACGATGGTCCTGCCGTCGTAGGTGCCGGGCGCGGCGTTCGCCTGGGTCTGTGTGGCGTCTGGCGTGGGCTCCGGCTCGGAGACGGGCGCGGGCGAGCCGCCGGTGTAGTAGTAGGGGTCCGGCTGGAAGTAGTGGGCCGCGATGCACAGCACCGCCAGGCAGTCCTGGCTGTCGTCGGCGTAGTAGCGCGCCTGATACTCCACGAAGCCGTCGTCGCGCAGCTGCCTCAGGCAGAAGCACGTCCTGTCGCGGCCGTTGAGCTGGTAGGTGAACATCGCGCCGAGCATCTCCACGCCGGCGATGGTATACCAGTTCACGGGGTCCGTCTGGATCAGGTCGCCGTCCACCTCGTCCCGCAGGCCCGGCGCGAACACGTTTTGTATGTAGTTCCGGTTGGCGGCCTCGTCGTTGCTGCCGCCCTCGGCGTAGGCGATCATCACCCAGGGGCTGTCGTCGTTGCTGCCCAGGTCGATGTAGAAGCCGCCCTCGGCGTAGTAGCCGTCCAGGCTGGGGGCCGTGAGCGTGGAGAAGCCGAGCTCCTCGCAGACGAGGGGCTTGTACTCGACGGTCCCGTCGCCGCTCTCGCCGGCGCTGTCGCCGATGGGCGCGCTGCCGAAGAGGACCCCGTCGGGGCCGGAGATGGAGCCGATGGGCCCGCCCGTCAGGGCGAAGGCCGGCAGGGACGCCGCGAGCAGCAGCGCCAGAAGCATCGCTATCATTTTACGCATGGTGTTTCCTCCTTCGGTTTGATTGGATCGTTTATCTTACCGCGAGATCGTGTAGTCCACGCTCCGCAGGTAATAGCTCTCGGTGCCAGCGTCGATGCGCTGCAAATTCGGGTTGTCGTACTCGTAGCGGTGCAGCTCGTACTCGTCCCAGAAGCCGGTCTCGGCGCGGTAGACCTCCCCCGTCTCGCTGTCGTAGAGGCGGTCGTAGCCCAGCGTGGCGTCGCTCCACTTCTGCGAGAGCACGTCGTAGGCGTCGGGCCGGTCGTCCCACAGCGCGTCGTAGCAGGCGCGGCCCTCCAGCATCGTGGCGTTCATCTGGCGGACGATCTCGCCGGTGTCGACGATGGTCTGCAGCGTCTGGCGCAGGTACTCCTCGGAGAAGAGGAACGAGCTCAGGCACCGGCTCAGCACGGGCTCCAGCTCCCGCAGCTCGCCCACCGGCGCGGCGAAGCCCATGAACTGATAGACCGAGTCGGGCCAGATGTCCACGCCGCCGTAGATCAGGCTGCCGTCGTTGCTGGGCTGGGCCGTCATCACGCCCTCGCAGGAGACGCCGTATTCGTCGGTGAAGATGATCCGCGCCACGAGGTTCTCTTCGCAGGTAGAGATCCGGAACACCGGGCTCGGCGCGGTGTCCTGCACGCCCAGGTCTTCGATCACCGGGAAGACCGCGGGGTCCAGCACGGCGCTGTTGTCGGCGTACTTCTCCGCCATCAGGCGGATCTCGGTCGCGTGGGACAGGAAGCAGGCCAGCGTGTAGTCCTCCAGCACGGGGGCGTCCGCGGCGATGCTCATGCCCGGCAGCGCCGTGCTTCCGGGGTTCTCCTGCCACCAGCGCTTCGCCGCCTCGCTCTTCATGAACGGATGCAGCACGCCGGTGCGGAAGAAGAAGCGGCTGGGGTTGGCCGGGTCGTACGCCTTGAAGCAGAAGCTGTTGGCCAGGTCGCCGGTGGTGACGATCTTCCAGCCCACGGGCAGCTCCACCTGGAAGCGGGCGTCTTTGTAGACGTAGGTGTCCGCCACGAGGGGCTCGGCCCGCTTCACGCTGTAGCTGTTCATCGCGGTCGCGGGGTTGGAGGTGGCCGCGGGCCCGTCTCCCGGTTCGTCGTAGTAGTTCGCGCCGGGGTGGAAGAAGTGCACCGCGATGGCCAGCGCGTTCAGCGTGTCGTCCGGGTCGTCGGGGTAGTAGCGCAGCGTGTAGC
>CACYET010000190.1 GCA_902773515.1 uncultured Eubacteriales bacterium
AGGAGATCCGCTACTATTCTACCTTCAACTTCGTCGGGGACAGGGTGGACGGCTATGAGGAGCCCGTTGCCCTGCTGACGCGGGAGGCGGCGCGCGCGCTGAAGACCGTCGCGGGCGAGATGAACGCGCAGGGCTACCGCCTGAAGGTGTTTGACGCCTACCGGCCCGCGCAGGCCGTCAAGCACTTCGTGCTCTGGGGCATCGAGGACCTCGACCTGCGCATGAAGCCCTACTTCTATCCGGACCTGGAGAAGCAGGAGTTGTTCAAGCAGGGCTACATCGCCAGCCAGTCCTCCCACAGCCGGGGCAGCGCCGTGGACCTGACGCTGCTGGACATGCGCACGGGCCGCGAGGTGGACATGGGCAGCCCCTTCGACCTGTTCAGCGAGCTCTCCCACCCGGATTCCAGGGCCGTGACGAACGAGCAGTACGACAACCGCATGTTCCTGCAGAGCGCGATGGTGCGCAACGGCTTCGCGCCCCTCGATTGCGAGTGGTGGCACTTCGCGCTTCGCGGCGAGCCCTGTCCGGACACCTACTTCGAGTTCCCGGTCTCCGCGCGGTACCTGAAGCGCTAGATCGTATTTGAATGCGCTTCGGGGCTTCTCAACCATACTCCAAGGAGGAACGACCATGATTTCACTGCTGATTTCCCTCGTGGTGCTGCTCGTCGGCTTTGCCATGTACGGCAAGCTCGTCGAGAAGGTGTTTGCGCCGGACGACCGCCAGACCCCCGCCTTGGCCGTCAACGACGGCGTGGACTGCGTGCCCATGAAGCCCTGGAAGGCGTTTCTGGTGCAGCTTCTGAACATCGCGGGCACGGGCCCGATCTTCGGCGCGCTGATGGGCGCGTGCTTCGGGCCGGTGGTGTTCCTGTGGATCGTGTTCGGCTCGATCCTCGGCGGCGCGGTGCACGACTACATGTCCGGCATGATCTCCTGCCGCCACCGCGGCGCGTCCATCGCGGAGCTCTCCGGCGTCTACCTGGGCAATGCCGCCAAGTGGATCATGCGCGTGTTCTCCATCGTGCTGCTCACGCTGACGGGCACCGTGTTCGTCACCAGCCCCGCGGCGCTGATCGCCCGCCTGACGCCCGGCTTCATGAACGAGAAGTTCTGGATCGTCGTGATATTGCTGTACTACGTGCTGGCGACGCTGCTGCCCATCGACAAGCTGATCGGCAAGCTGTACCCGGTGTTCGGCGTGATCCTGATCGTGATGGCCGTCAGCGTGCTGGGCGGCACGATCTTCGGCGGCTACCACATCCCCGAGGTGACGCTGAAGGACCTGCACCCCGCGGGGCTGCCGGTGTGGCCGTTCATGTTCGTCACGGTGGCCTGCGGCGCGATCTCCGGCTTCCACGCCACGCAGTCGCCGATGATCGCCAAGTGCATCACCAGCGAGAAGCAGGGCCGGAGCATCTTCTACGGCGCGATGATCGCCGAGTCCGTGATCGCGCTGATCTGGGCGGCCGCGGGCGTGGCCTTCTACGGCGCGACCGAGGCGCTGAACGACGCCATCTCCACGCTGGGCCAGTCCGGCACGGTGTACGAGATCTCCAACACGATGCTGGGTGTCATCGGCGGCGCGTTGGCCGTGGTGGGCGTGGTGGTCTGCCCGATCACCTCCGGCGACACGGCCTTCCGCAGCGCGCGCCTGATCCTGGCGGAGATCACGCGGCTTGACCAGAAGAAGATCCGCAACCGCCTGATCATCACGCTGCCGCTGCTGGGCGTCGGCACGGTGCTGACGCAGCTGGACTTCAACGTGCTCTGGCGCTACTTCTCCTGGAGCAACCAGACGCTCGCGATGATCGCGCTGTGGGTGGCGACGGCCTACCTGATGAAGGAGGGCAAGAGCCGCTTCGGCTCGCTGATCACGGCGCTGCCGGCGGGCTTCATGTCGGCGGTCAGCATGACCTACATCCTGATGGCGGGGGAGGGCTTCGGTCTGTCCGCGTCCGTCGCCTATCCGATCGGCGCGGCGTTCGCGCTGGCGCTGCTCGTCGTTTACGCGACGATGCTGTCCCGCTCTTCGCGAAACAGGCTGTAGCGCGGGCGCGGCGGCGCGCGGCTCAAATGTATGTTTGTTTCTAGACAATTCCCGATAAGCGTGTTATAATACGGCTGTGTTAAGGTTGCATACCGCAACCGTTCCGTTCGCGCAGAGGTGGACAATGAGAAGCACATTCGCGGTCGTGTTCCTGCTGATGGCGCTGTCCAATGGGATATGCGCCTTCTTGGCGTGGCGCTCGCACCGGGCGATCGGCAAACCCCTCGCCGCGCTGCTGACCGCGCTGATCCCGCCGGTCATCGGGAACCTGATCATCATCTCCACCGGTAGATACGAGCTGGCGATCGTGGGCTGCTATGTCTACTACCTGGGCATGGACCTGGTCATGCTGGCCCTGTCGCGCTTCGCGCTGACCTACTGCCACGTGGCCCACAGAGGCAAGAGGTACCTGGCCGTCGTATACCTGCTGCTGGGCGTGGACGCCGTGCAGCTGCTCCTCAACCCCTTCTTTGGACACGCCTTCCAGACGGAGCCGATCCAGGTGGACGGCTTCGCGTACTACCGCCTGATCCCACGGCTGGGCCAGAGCTTCCACCGCATCGTGGACTACGGCATACTGTTCACGGTCATAATCATCTTCATATACAAGGTGGCGCACACCCCGCGTGTCTATGCCGAGCGCTACGGCGTGATCCTGCTGGCCATGATCGCGGGCGGCGCGTGGGAGACCTACTACATCTTCTCCCGCACGCCGGTGGACCGGTCGATGGTCGGCTTCTGCGTGTTCGGCCTGCTCGCGTTTTACTTCTCCATCTACTATCGGCCCGTGCGGCTGCTGGACAGGATGCTCGCCAACATCGCGTCCCAGCTGCCCGAGGCCATGTTCTTTTTCGACGCCCACAACCGCTGCGTCTGGGCAAACCGGCCCGGGCGGCAGCTGGTCGACATCCGCGAGGGCGACTATGATACCACGGCCCAGAAGCTGTGCGACAAGTTTGGCGTCGACCTGGAGGATCGCTCGGAGTGGTCGCTGAACCGCTACGCCGGCGAGGGCGAGCACAAGCGGCACTACGTGCTGGAGCACCACGTGCTCCCGGACGAGCAGCAGCGCATGGTGGGCTCGTTCCTCAGCGTGCGCGACGACACCGAGGAGCACCGCGCGCTGCAGACCGAGAAGTACAACGCCGCGCACGACCGCCTGACGGGCCTCTACAACCGCGAATACCTGTACGAGAAGGCCCGTGAGATGATCGACGGCCATCCCGACGAGAAGTACAACGTCGTGTTCGTCGACGTCAAGGACTTCAAGATCGTCAACGACATCTTTGGCACGGCCTTCGGCGACTACGCCATCCGCGCCATCGGCCGCTGGCTCGCGGACAACATGCCCGAGGGCAGCGTCTACGGCCGCCTGGCGGGAGACACGTTCGGCGTCTGCCTGCGCCGCGGCGACTTCGACTCCGCGGGCCTGGAGGAAAAGCTCGCGCGCTTCGAGGTGTCCACCGGCGCGTTGAAGCACAGCATACTGATCCACCTCGGCGTCTACGAGGTGACGGAGCCGGAGCTGGAGGTGGCCGTGATGTTTGACCGCGCGCACATGGCGCTGGGCACCATCGCGGGCGAATACCAGGTGCACATCGCCTACTACGATGAGGCGATGCGCGGCAAGGTCGTCTGGAACCAGCGCATTTCCGCCGAGCTTCCCAGGGCGCTGATGCAGGGACAGGTGCGGCCCTATCTGCAGCCCATCGTGGACAAAGAGGGCAGGGCCCTGGGCGCGGAGGCGCTCGTGCGCTGGCTGCACCCGACGGAGGGCTTCCTGTCCCCGGCGGCGTTCATCCCCGTGTTCGAGGAGAACGGCATGATCGCCCAGGTGGACCGCTACATGTGGCGGCGCTCCTGCGAGATCCTGGCTGACTGGCAGGCGCGCGGGCTGGACGCGTTCATCTCCGTCAACATCTCCCCCAAGGATTTCTTCTTCATGGACGTGGCCGCGGAGATCCGCGCCGCCGTGAAGAAGTACGGCGTCGAGCCGTCGCGCCTGCGGCTGGAGATCACCGAGAGCGTGATGATGGCGGACACGGACAACCGCATGAAGGTGCTGGACGCGCTTCGTGGGGACGGATTCATCATCGAGATGGACGACTTCGGCAGCGGCTACTCGTCGCTGAACCTGCTCAAGGACATGCCCGTGGACGTGATG
>CACYET010000191.1 GCA_902773515.1 uncultured Eubacteriales bacterium
CTGTCGGCGCTGGGGAAGGCTTTTGGCGGGCGCGAGGGCAGACGGGCGGCGACCTCATCCGTCACGGCTTCGCCGTGCCACCTTCCCCTGAACCGCGCCTATCGGCGCTGGGGAAGGCTTTTGGCGGGCGGGCGCGGGGGCGGAACTTCCGCCGCAACGCCGCCCCTACAGAGAGGGCGCGCGGCAGCCCTGGTTCCTCTTTAAAGGGGAGGCTAGGCGCAGCAGCCGTCGCGGACGCCAATTATGGCGTCCCTACGGCCCACACTCCACTCTCCACACTCCACACTCCACTCTACTTTTCTCTCGCCACGGCGAAGCAGAGCAGGTACACGGCTTCTGCGCCGCCGTCCAGCAGGGCCCTGGCGCAGGCATTGGCGGTGGCCCCGGTGGTGCAGACGTCATCCACGAGGATCACGCGGCGACCCTTGACGTCTCCCCGGAGCGCGATCGCGCCCTCCATGTTCACGCGGCGCTTTTCGTCCGGCAGGCGCGCCTGCTGGCGGGTGTTGCGCACGCGCTCCAGCGCGTCGTTCATCGGAAGACCCAGCCTGTCCCCCGCCTCCTGCGCCAGCAGGGCCGCGTGGTTGAAGCCGCGCCTGCGCAGGCGCTTCTTGTGCATCGGCACGGGCACGACGCAGTCCGCGCCGGTGGGCTGGATGGCCTCGAAGGCGCGGGCCATCGCCCGGCCCATGCCGGGCGCGAGCCGGGTGACGCCGCGATATTTCAGGTTGCGCACCAGGCCGCCCGCGGGCCCGCCGTAGTAGTAGGCGTAGGCCGCGCCCAGGAAGCGCCCGCCCGGCGGCGGCTGTCCCGGACCCGCCCAGCGCTTCGCCAGCAGCTGGCGGCAATCCTCGCACATCCAGTCCCGCGGGAAGCCCGCGCGGCTGCCGCAGCCCATGCACACGGCGCGCCGGGGATAGACCAGCTCCAGCAGTGCTTCGAGCGCGCGCCTCATTTCGCCGCCCTCAGACGAACGTCCAGCGCGCTGTAGCGCCGGGCGACGTGGTTGTTGTCCACCATCGCGCGCACGCAGCCCTCGCGCCCCACGATCACCACCAGCCGCTTGGCGCGGGTGACGGCCGTGTAGAGCAGGTTGCGCGTCATCAGCATCGGCGGGCCGCTCAGCAGCGGCAGCACCACTGCGTCGAACTCGCTGCCCTGGCTCTTGTGCACCGACATGCAGTAGGCCAGCTCCAGCTCGTCCAGCAGCGATTCGTCGTAGTCCGCCACGCGCCCGTCGTCAAACTCCACCGTCAGCGCGCGCGCCCTGCGATCCACGGCGAGGATGTAGCCGATGTCGCCGTTGAACACGCCCTCGCCGTTCTCGCCGTCGCGCCGCCAGGCCAGGTCGTAGTTATTGCGCACCTGCATCACCTTGTCGCCGCGGCGGAAGATCGCCCCGCCGTGCGCAAGCTCCGGCTTGTCGCCGGGCGGGTTCAGCGCCTCCTGCAAACGCGCGTTCAGCGCAAAGACGCCCACGTCGCCGCGCTTCATCGGGGCCATCACCTGGATGTCGCGCAGGCTGTCCAGCCCCATGTAGTTCGGCAGCCGCGTCTGCACCAGCGCCACCACCGAGGCCGCCACCTCCGCGGCCGTCTGCCGGCGCTCGAGGAAGAAGTCGGTGCCGCGCGTGCGGATCTCGGGGTACTCGCCGCGGTTGATGCGGTGCGCGTTCACCACGATCTGGCTCTGGCCGGCCTGGCGGAAGATCTCCGTCAGGCGCACGACGCGCAGCGTGTCGGACGCGATCAGGTCCTTGAGCACGTTGCCCGCGCCGACGCTGGGCAGCTGGTCCACGTCGCCCACCAGCACCAGCCGCGTGCCCGGGCGCAGCGCGCACAGCAGCGCGCGCATCAGGAAGATGTCCACCATGCTCATCTCGTCCACGATCACCACGTCGGCGTCCAGCGGGCTGTCCTCGTTGCGCAGGAAGCCCTGCTTCTCGCCGCTGTACTCCAGCAGGCGGTGGATCGTGCGGGCCGAGCAGCCGGTGGCCTCGCTCATGCGCTTGGCGGCGCGGCCCGTGGGCGCGCAGAGCTCCACGTCCCCCAGCCCGCCCAGCAGGCGGATGATGACGTTGATCGACGTGGTCTTGCCGGTGCCGGGGCCGCCGGTGATCACGCAGACGCCCTCCATCAGCGCGGCCAGCGCGGCCTCGCGCTGCTCGGCGCACAGCGACACGTTCAGCTCGCGCTCCCGGCGCTCGATCTCGCGCATCGCCTCGCCCGGCTTCAGCTTCGGCGGGCGGACGCTCGCGCGCAGGCGGTTCATCAGCCGCGCCGTCTCGCACTCGGCGCGGTGCAGCCGCGGCAGGTACACAGCCGTCTCGCCGCCGATCTCCTCCGCGACGAGGTCTCCCCGCAGCACCAGAGCGCGCAGCACGCCGGCCACCACCTCTTCGTCGGCGGCGAGCAGTCGCGCGGCCTGCCCGACGAGTATGTCCCTGGGAAGATACGCGTGGCCGGAGCCGTTCGCGGCCTCCGACAGCGCGTACTTGATGCCGCTGCGCAGCCGAAATTCCGACTCGCGGCCAAAGCCCAGGCTCATGGCGATGTCGTCGGCGGTGCGAAAGCCCACGCCCTCGATCTCGTCCACCAGCCGGTAGGGGTTGCTTCGGAGCACCGACTCGGTCATGTCGCCGAAGGCGCGGTAGATCTTCATGGACAGGTTCGGCGTCAGTCCGTAGCCCTGCAAAAAGATGAGCGTGTTGCGCATGCCGTTGTGCTCGGCGAAAGACTGGGCGATCATCGCCGCGCGCTTGGGGCCGATGCCGTCCACCTCGATCAGGCGCTCCGACTCGCTCTCCAGCACGTCCAGCGCGCGCTTGCCGAAATAGCCCACGATCAGCTTCGCCGTGGCGGGCCCCACGCCCTTGATGAGCCCGGACGCCAAAAAGCGCTCCACGCCGGACTTCGTCTCCGGGCGCGTCGCCTCGTAGGAGGCGACCTTGATCTGCTGTCCGTAGTCGCGGTGGTCGGTCAGCTCGCCGTCGAATATCGCGTGCTCGCCGGCGGAGAGGAACGGCATCACGCCCACGGCGGCGATGCGCTTCCTGTCGCCGTCCAGCTTCACGGAGGCCACCGTCCAGCCGTTTTCGTCGTTGCGGAACACGATGTCCTCCACGGTGCCTTCGAACTTGGACATGGACGATCCCCTCCTCCCCGGTTGACTTCGCCATTTATCCGTAGGGGCGCCGATGCGGCGCCCGCCCCCGGCATGGCCGGGTTCCAATTGCTGCCGCGCGGCAAGGCGCAACACCCAACTGGATTCAAGCGGGCGGCGCATCGCCGCCCCTACAAAACGCCTACCGATTCTCGGCGTTCTTCTCGTATATGATCCTGAGGCCCTTCAGCGTCAACAGGCCGTCCATCACGTCGATCACGCTGCTCTCGCCGGCCACGAGCACGGCCAGGCCGCCGGTGGCGATCACCTTGATGCCCTCGACGCCCATCTCCTTCTTCATGCGGTTGACGAGGTACTTGATCTGGCCGATGTAGCCGTAGACGATGCCGGCCTGCATGTTGGTGACGGTGTTGCGGCCGATGGCCCCCTCCGGCTTCACCAGCTCGAAGCGCGGCAGCTTCGCCGTGTGCTCGGTCAGCGCATCCGCCGCCAGCTTCAGGCCCGGGCAGATCGCGCCGCCGAGGAACTCTCCCTTGGCTGATATCGCGCCGAAGGACGTGGCGGTGCCGAAGTCGATCGTGATGCAGGGCCCGCCGTAGAGCTCGTAGGCGGCCACGGCGTTGGCGATGCGGTCGCTGCCCAGCTCGCGCGGGTTCTCATACTTGATGTTGATGCCGGTCTTGACGCCGGGCTCGATCTTCATCGGCTCCATGCCGAAGTAGTTGCGGCACATGTGCTCGATGGTGAAGTTGATCTGCGGCACCACCGAGGACATCATGATGCCCGTGATCTGGCTTCGGTCGATGCCGTGGTGGTTCATCAGGCCGATCAGCGACATGCCGAACTCGTCCGACGTGCGGGCGCGGTTCGTGGACAAGCGCCAGTACTGCCGCATCTCCATGCCGTCGAACAGGGCCGTCTTCATGTTGGTGTTGCCGATATCAAGCGTCAGTATCATGCTATTCTCCTGTCACTTCTTGTCGAAGAATCCAGCCTTTGAAAGCGCCGCGCCCACCACGCCGGTGACGGCCGTGGACACCAGCATCTCCACCAGGCCGTTCACGCCCACGGAGGCCACGATGTAGGCCA
>CACYET010000192.1 GCA_902773515.1 uncultured Eubacteriales bacterium
TTCTGCAGCTGCAAGATGTACTGAAATACGTTGTCCATTGTTTTCTCCTTTTCCTGCGAATGATTAAAAGTCGAACTGGCGGCAGTAGAGATATTTGCTGGCCGCCGTGTGGGAAGCTGCGTTCACCTGGAGGAGGGAGCGCACGTAGCTGGGCAGGTACTTGTTGAACTTGACCTCCAGGATCTCCACGTTGCGGTCGTGCGGGCAGACGGTGGGCAGGTTCGGGTTGAACAGGTCGTGGCTGGCCAGCCCCGAGCGCAGACTGAGGTCGAACGTGATGCGCACGTCCTCGGCCTTGTGCAAATAGGCCTCGCGGGCGTAGTCCACGATCACGCGCGGGCGCAGGAGCCTTGTGCGCATCTGCACGTACATGTCCTGCAGGAGCGGGTTCTGCGCCTTGTAGAGCCCCGAGGGGTTCCCGTCGATCAGCTGGTCGCACAGCCGCCGCGTGATCTGCACGCTGGACTTCTGGATCAGATCGCCCAGCTTGCGCTTGCGCTCCAGGAAGATCTCCTTGTCGGAGTAGCGGTAGATGCGGATGCGGTACTTGTCGCGGTGCATCACGCCCGCCTGCTTGTCGTAGAAGGCGGAATCGTCGATGTCGTCGAAGTACAGCGAGCGGATGACGTACGGGCGGCCGCCGACGCAGTAGCGGTCCATCGCCAGCGCGCCGCGCAGCCGCGCGCGCAGCGCCTCCAGCTCCGCGGGATTGATAAAGTACTTCAGTTCGTGCCGCGCGGGCAGTCCGTTTCGTTTCTGCTGCATACGCATCCTCACTTGTTGGGGTCTTTGATATCGCCGTAGCTCACGCCCTCCAGGGCCATGACGCCGGAGAAGTATTGCTCGAACTGTGCCTGGGTCAGCGGCAGGTACTTGTTGTACTTCAAAAATTGCAGCATCCGCCCGGGCCGCTCCTCGGCGTAGGCGATGAACCGCTTGATCTCCGCCTTGTGCCGGCTCTCGGAGAACTCCCAGCGGGCGTAGTGCTCCGGCATCAGCGGCGCGATCTCGTTGTAGAAGTCCTCGGCCATCTTCTTGATGCTATCGGCGCTGTAGGTGGTGGCCATCTTCTCGCCCAGGAACGTGAGGAACCTGTCCGCGAACCGCGCGTTCTTCATGCAGGCGATGAACAGCGTGTTGTCGGTGCGCAGGTTGTTGCCCATGCCGCCGGGCGTCAGCCAGCGCTGGGGCGAGTTGGTGTCGGTGTTGAAAGCCCAGTCCAGGTCAAACAGCACCCAGCGCCACTTGCCGTCGGCCTTCGGGTTGCGGTAGCGCTTCACGTTCAGCGTGTCGGTGTTGCCGGTGTACATCTCCGCCGCCATGTACTCGATGTAGTTGTCGATGTCGATGGCGCTGTCGAGCACCTGCCAGGCCTCGTCGGTGTTCATGTCGTGGCTCTTCACGTAGTCCAGCAGCTGGACCATCGTCTCGTTCGAGCCCTGCATGACGTTGGTGTTGGCCTTGATCAGGTCGATGTCGTCCTCGTCGCCCTCCCAGCCCTCGAACTGGCAGATGCTGCTCTTGCAGACGCGCTCGCGCAGGTTGTAGTGGCCCCAGTACTGACCGTCGATGTACAGCACGCCGATCTCGGTCTCCTGGTAGTCCACGATGCTGCCCTCCACCAGGCGCTGCAGCAGCGCGTCGCGGAAGCGGGTCTTGTAGCCGTCCTCGCTGGAGGAGCGCAGCAGGAAGGACTGATACTCCGTGTAGGGGCGCTTGGAGAAGATCGCGCCCTGGAAGCGGTTGGAGCCGTACTTGCTGCGGGCGATCACCTTGAACGCCTTTTGCTTCTCGGCGCGGCTGAACTGGCCGTGCAGCTTGATGCCGCACTCCTGGGAGATCAGCGTGCTGCCGTCTGGGTTGAACACCTCGACGTGGGCCTCGCGCTCCCAGTCCATCCAGAAGTTCGCGCCCTTGTTCATCGAGCCGAAGGGATAGGTGTCGGTGGCGTTAGGGCCCTTGACCATGATGCCGGCCTCGTCGCTGGTGAGGTTGTAGGGGTCGGAGACCATGCTGACCACGTACACGGAGCCGTTCGCGTTGTTCACGTCGTACAGGTAGCTCTGGCTGTCCATGAACGACTCGAGGTAGCCCTCGCCGTACACGCGCGTGCGCAGGATCGTGGTGCCGGAGACCTGGATCGGCCCGGTGTAGAGCGTGCTGGACTCGCTCGGGTCGGTGTAGTCCAGCGTGTAGTAGACGCGGCAGTTGGACGGCACGGAGAGCGCCACGGTCAGCACGTCGCCGGTCTTGTACAGGCCGCCCTCCACCGAGTAGATCGGCTTGGGGGCGCGGCCGTAGTAGGCATCGGAGCTGTTGGCGGCCCCGGGCGTGACGGTGGTGAAGTAGCGCAGGCCGCTCTGGCCCTCGGCGCGGCCGAAGGAGATGTCCTGGTACTGCATCGGCACGAACACGCGGTCAAAGATGGCGCCGCTGGGCTCGGAGAGCACCACGGAGTAGCCGCCGTCGCTGGAGAGGCGGTAGTTCGTCTGGATGCGTCCGTCGGACGCGCTGTCCATGCCGTTGGCGAATATGCCCAGATATTGCCCCGGCTCGATCACGGTGCCGGAGGGGAACTGCCACTTGCGCGGACGGCCCGCGTTGTCGGACAGGCCGCAGCCGGACAGGTCCACCGGGGCGCTGGTGCCGTTGTAGAGCTCGATCCAGTCGTCGGACTTTGACGAGGAGGCGAGCACCTCGGTGATGCGCACGCCGCGCGTATTGTTCAGCGCGATCTGCTCCGCGGCGGCGTCCGCGCCCTGGGGCGTGTTGGGGAAGTTCGGGGACGGGGAGAACAGCCTGCTCCAACCGGTCTCGAGCAGGCTGTAGCACTGGTCGGCCTCCATCACCGGCGTCTTGACGTGGCTCACGGTCACGCCGCTGGGATGGGTCAGGAACACGTTGTCGCCCTTGTTCGAGATCTTGAAGCTGGCGTGCAGGTGCGCGGGGTCCGACCGGCGGTCCTCGCCGGAGCAGTGCACGGCCAGATAGCCGTCCGCGGGAAGCGTGACGGCTGGGAACTGCCAGCGCATCAGCTTTTCGGGCTTGTCCGACAGGCTCCAGCCCTCCAGGCTGACGGGGCTGTCCGACTTGTTGTGGATCTCCACATAGTCGGGATACTGGCCGTTTTCATCGGCGAAGAAGGTGGCGTTGTCGGCCATCACCTCGGTGATCTCCAGCGCGCCATCCTGCACCTCGATCTCGCGGCTCTGCGCGCTGTCCAGGCGCTCGGCGCGGTTTGCCGCGCCGGGGGTCGGGAAATCGCTGACGGTCCACTCCCCCGCCGCGTCCCGGCAGTACACCTGGTCGCGCGCCAGCGCGGGCACCTGCGCCAGGTCCACGCCGCGGCCGGCCTTGTCGATCAGGGCGATGTCCTCGCCGGAGGCGGGCAGGCAGAAGGGCGCGTGGTAGCCGTCGGCCTGCTGCGCCTTGCCGCTGCCGTCGGCGAACACCAGCACGAACTGGCCCGGCTGCAGCGTGCCGCCGGGGAACGCGAACGCCTGCGCGGGCTTGGTCGCGCGCATCAGGGCGTAGCCGGTCAGGTCGATGGGCGCGTCGGAGGCGTTTTCCAGCTCGATCCAGTCCACGATGCCGTCCGCGTCGCCCACCAGGGTGGAGGCGTTGGAGGCCATCACCTCGCTGATGCGCAGGCCGCTCTTCGCCGCCGCGCGGCTTGAGCCGGTCAGCAGCGGGCTGGACTGGGCAAACCACGTCAAAAGCAGCGCCGCCGCGCCGATCAGCGCAATGACGCCGGGCAGGGCCCCCATGGGGCGCTTCGGCTGCCAGGCGGGCCTGCTGTTTTTCTTTGTGGATTGGGGTTGGTTTGCCACGCGGTGCCTCCCTGAATGCTCAACGGGCTTTGCCCGGGATGGGTGTCGCCCGAAACAACACGTTATCTATAGTATGATACTACTTTTATATTGTGATATGGTTTCAACAATCGGGCATTCCGTTAAAAAGTTTTCTAAGTCGGTGAAACAATTATCTTTTCACCACCGCCGCCTGCGGCGGTGGCGGCGCGCGTAGAGCATGCGCCAGGCGTACCAGCCCCCCGCGCCGACGATCGCCGCGCCCAGCGCGATCAGCGCGATCGCCAGGCCCGCGCCGCTCCCGCTCTCCTTCGCGGGCTGCGGCTGCGGCTCGGTCACAGGCGGCGCTTCCGGCTGGGGCTCGGGTGTCGGCTGGGCTTCCGGCT
>CACYET010000193.1 GCA_902773515.1 uncultured Eubacteriales bacterium
TAGGCGCTCATCTCGGGCTTGAGGTCGAACGTGGGCACCTCCTCCGCCGGCGGAGACGGGATCAGGATGCGATCCTCGCCGGGGAACACGCGCTCCTCGCCGCCGTTGAAGAAGAACGTGACGTGCGCGTACTTCTGGGTCTCGGCGATGCGCAGCTGGGTCTTGCCCATCTTGGACAGGTATTCGCCCATCGTCATGGCCAGGCTCTCCGGCGGGTAGGCGATCTGCACGTTGGGCATGGTCGCGTCGTACTGCGTCATGCAGATGTAGGTCACCGGGAACATGCCCTTGCGGCGCTCGAAGCCCTTGAAGTCCGGGTCGACGAACGTGCGGGTGATCTCGCGCGCGCGGTCGGGGCGGAAGTTGAAGAAGATGATGGAGTCGTTGGCCTTAATCATGCCGTCCTTGTCGATCACGGTCGGCAGCATGAACTCGTCGGTCAGGTGCTTGCCGGTCTCATCGACGACCTTGTAGCTGTCGAGGATGGCCTGCACCGGGTCGCTGGCCTGGATGCCCTCGCCGAACACGAAGGCGTTGTAGGCCTGCTCGATGCGCTCCCAGGCGAAGTCGCGGTCCATCGCGTAGAGGCGGCCCATGACGGTGGCCACCTTGCCCACGCCCAGCTCGTCCATCTTCGCGACCAGATCCTTCACGTACTCCCAGCCGGAATCCGGCGGCACGTCGCGGCCGTCCAGCAGGCAGTGCACCCAGACCTTTTTCAGGCCGTAGCGCTTCGCCATCTCCAGCAGGCCGTAGAGGTGCTCTGTGTGGGAGTGCACGCCGCCGGGAGACACGAGGCCCATCAGGTGCAGCGCCGAGTCGTTCTTCTTGCAGTTCTCCATCGCGGACAGCAGCGCCTTGTTGTCAAAGAACACGCCGTCCTGGATGTCCTTGGTGATCTTCACCAGCATCTGGTAGACCACGCGGCCCGCGCCGATGTTGGTGTGTCCCACCTCGGAGTTGCCCATCTGGCCGTCCGGCAGGCCGACGTCGAGGCCGGACGCGCCGATGGCGGTGTGGCAGTACTTTTCCTTCAGGCCGTCGATCACGGGCGTGCCGGCGGCGATTATGGCGTTGGACGAGGGATCGTTTTCGCCGATCCCGAATCCGTCCAGAATCAAAAGCGCGGTCGTGCTCATCAGAAGTTCACCACCTGCGCGAAGTCCTCCGCCTTGAGGGACGCGCCGCCGATCAGGCCGCCGTCGATCTCCGGCTGCGCCATCAGGCCCTTCACGTTGGAGCCCTTCATGCTGCCGCCGTACTGGATGCGGATCTTCGCCGCGGCTTCCTCGCCGAACTTGGCGGCGATGGCCTTGCGGATGACGCCGATGGTCTCGTTCGCCTGCTCGTCGGTGGCGGTGAGGCCCGTGCCGATGGCCCAGACGGGCTCATAGGCGATCACGACGTTGTCCAGCTCCTCGGCGGTCAGCGTGTGCAGCGCCATCTGGGTCTGGTAGGTGACGATCATGTCGGTGTAGCCCGCCTCGCGCTCGTCCTTCATCTCGCCCACGCAGACGATGGGCTTCAGGCCGGCCTTCACGGCCGCGACGGTGCGCAGGTTGACGGTCTTGTCGGTCTCGCCGAAGTACTGGCGGCGCTCGGAGTGGCCGATGATGACGTACTCGACGCCGGAAGCCTTCAGCATGTCGGCGGAGAGCTCGCCGGTGTAGGCGCCGGAGGCCTTGAAGTGCACGTTCTGGGCGCCCAGCTTGATGTTGGTGCCCTCGATGACGGGCTTGACGGCGGCGAAGTTCACCGCGGGGGTGCAGACGACCACGTCACACTTGGCGTCCTTCACCAGCGGGATCAGGTCCTTGACCAGCTGGGCCGCCTCTTCGGGGGTCTTGTTCATCTTCCAGTTGCCGGCGATAATGGGCTTGCGCATGGGATTTTTCCTCCTCGTTGTTGTTTCTTTTTCAGGGAGCAGGCAGTAGGGAGCAGGGAGTAGGAATAGCAGGATTGAGACAGGATCGTCGTTCTCCCCTACTCCCTGTTGACTACTCCCTACTCCCTAAGCAATCAGTCCTTGTCGTTCAGAGCCGCGACGCCGGGCAGCACCTTGCCCTCGAGGAACTCGAGGCTCGCGCCGCCGCCGGTGGAGATGTGGCTCATCTTGGGGGCCAGGCCCATCTGGGTCACGGCCGCCGCGCTGTCGCCGCCGCCGATGATCGTGGTGGCGTCGGATTCGGCCATGGCAGTGGCGATGGCCAGGGTGCCCTTGGCGAACTCAGGCTTCTCGAACACGCCCATGGGGCCGTTCCAGACGACGGTCTTGGCGCTCTTGACGGCGTCGGAGAACAGCTCGATGGTCTTGGGGCCGATGTCCAGGCCCTGCCAGCCCGCGGGGATCTTGCCGGCCTCGACGACCTTGATCTCGGTGGGGTTGTCGAAGTCGTTGGCGATCACGGTGTCCACGGGCAGGAGGAACTTCACGCCCTTGGCCTCGGCGGTCTTCATCATGTCCTTGGCCAGGTCGATGCGCTCCTCGTCCAGCAGGCTGTCGCCGATCTCGCCGCCCATGGCCTTGGAGAACGTGTAGGCCATGCCGCCGCCGATGATCAGGGTGTCGACCTTCTCCAGCAGGTTCGTGATGACGCCGATCTTGTCCTTCACCTTCGCGCCGCCCAGGATGGCGACGAACGGGCGGGCGGGGTTCTCCACGGCGTTGCCCAGGAAGTTCAGCTCCTTACCGATCAGGTAGCCGGCAACAGCGGGCAGGTAGTCGGCCACGCCAGCGGTGGAGGCGTGCGCGCGATGCACGGTGCCAAACGCGTCGGACACGTACAGCTCGGCCATCGAAGCCAGCTCCTTGGCGAAGGCGGGATCGTTCTTCTCCTCCTCGGCGTGGAAGCGGACGTTCTCCAGCAGCACGGCCTTGCCGGGCTCGACCTCGGCGGCCAGCTTCTTGGCGGACGGGCCGATGACGTCCTCGGCCAGCTTCACCTCAAAGCCCAGCTTCTCAGAAAGGCGCTTGGCCACGGGCGCGAGGGAGTACTTCATGTTGAACTCGCCCTTCGGGCGGCCCAGGTGGGAGCACAGGATCACGGCCGCGCCGTTGTCCAGCAGATACTTGATCGTGGGCAGGGCGGCGTTGATGCGGGTCTCGTCGGTGATGTTCTTGTCGGCGTCCAGCGGCACGTTGAAGTCGCAGCGCACAAGGACCTTCTTGCCCTTGACCTGAACGTCCTCGATGGTTTTCTTATTGAGATTCATGCTGAGTCACTCCTTGTTCAAATTGATACCCATATTCTAACACATTCCGGCGAAAAATAAAAGGGGCTTTTGTAGCCGGTGCACTATAAAATTTGCGTTGAATCTGTCAAATCGGCTCAAATGGCCGGTTTTTAGCGGATTACTCTTAACGAAGAAGTGCTATAATTTGAAGAAATACAGCATTTCCGGGGCGAAAAACGCGCGTGCGCGACGCCCCGCGGGAGGCTTTCTGAGCATGAACAATCCGATCATAGAGGCCCGGGGCGTCTGCTTCACCTACGAGGGCGCGAAGGCCCCCGCCGTGAAGGACGTCAGCCTGTCCGTCGCGCAGGGCGAGTTTCTGGCCATACTGGGCCGAAACGGCAGCGGCAAGAGCACGTTCGCCAAGATGCTCAACGCGCTGCAGCTGCCCGGCGCGGGCACGCTCGTCGTGAACGGCATCGAGCCCAGGACCGAGGACGACTGCTACGAGGTGCGCAAGTCGTGCGGCATGGTGTTCCAAAACCCAGACAACCAGATCGTCACGACAATCGTCGAGGAGGACTGCGCGTTCGGCCTGGAGAACCTCGGCACGCCCCCGGAGGAGATCCGCAGGCGCGTGGACGACGCGCTGCGCAGCGTGGGCATGAGCGACTACGCCCAGGCCTCCCCTTCCATGCTCTCCGGCGGCCAGAAGCAGCGCATCGCCGTGGCGGGCGTGCTGGCCATGCGCCCGCGCATCATCGTCTTCGACGAATCCACCGCCATGCTGGACCCCATCGGCAGGCGCGACGTGTTCTCCCTCGCCCGCAAGCTGAACATCGAGGAGGGCATCACGATCGTCTGGATCACCCACTTCATGGAGGAGGCCGCGCTGGCAGACCGCCTCGTGGTGATGGACGGCGGCCGGATCGCGCTGGAGGGCGCGCCGCGGGACGTGTTCGCCCAGGCGGACA
>CACYET010000194.1 GCA_902773515.1 uncultured Eubacteriales bacterium
CCGGCGGAAACCGCGTATGGATTTCCTCCGGAACGTATTTTCCGCTTTTCAAATCGCCGTTTCTCGTGTATAATACCCCCATGAACGACTGTCATGGGGGGTGCTTGCATGGCGCGGGACTTTCGCTCGGCGCGCTACTGGGCGGCGGAACTGATCGAGGGCGCGCTCTGCCCCGGGGCGCGCGCCGTGGACGCCACGATGGGCAACGGCCACGACACGCTCTGGCTGTGCCGCCTGGTGGGCGCAAATGGCCGTGTATACGCCTTCGACGTGCAGGAGGAGGCCGTCGCGCGGACGCGGGCGCTGCTGGAGAACGAGGGCGTCTCGGACCGCGCGACGCTGTTCTGTCGGGGCCATCAGCACATGGCCGAGCTCATCCCCGAGCCCGTGGACGCCGTCGTGTTCAACCTCGGCTGGCTCCCCGGTGCGGCGCACGGCGTCACCACGCGCGTGGAGACGACGCTTCTGGCCGTGGACGCGGCGCTCGGACTCCTCAGGGAGGAGGGCCTTGTGACCATATGCGTCTATCCCGGCCACGAGGAGGGCGCCAAAGAGCTGGCCGCGCTCGACGAATGGGCGCGTTCGCTCGATCCCGTCCGCTACGACGCCATGACCCGCCGCTACATGAACCAGCCCGGCGACCCGCCCGTGCTGATCGCCGTGAAGCGGAAGAAGGGGAAAAATGATCATAAATAGACCGTAGTCTGTTATTTACAATAACAGACTACGGTCTGTAATCATTCTTTTTCCTGATACATCCTGTACAGGTGATAGTACACGCCCTTCTTCGCCATCAGCTCGTCGTGGCTGCCCTGCTCGACGATGCCCTCATCCGTCAGCACGAGGATCGTCGCCGCGCCGCGGATGGTGGTCAGGCGGTGGGCGATCGTGAACGTCGTCCTGCCCTTCATCAGCCCCTCCAGCGATTGCTGCACCAGGTGCTCTGATTCGTTGTCCAGCGCGCTGGTGGCCTCGTCCAGGATCAGGATCGGCGGGTTCTTCAGGAAAACGCGCGCGATGGAGATGCGCTGCTTCTGCCCGCCGGACAGCTTCACGCCGTGCTCGCCCACGTAGGTGTCGTAGCCGTGCTCCAGCTCCATGATGAAGTCGTGCGCGCCCGCCAGCTTCGCCGCCTCGATGATCTCGTCTCGGCTCGCACCGGGCCGCCCGTACTCGATGTTCGTCAGCACCGTTCCGGAGAACAGGTACACGTCCTGCTGCACCATGCCGATCTGCTTGCGCAGCGAGTGCAGCGTGTAGCTTCGGATGTCCGTGCCGTCGATCTTGATCGTGCCGCCCTGCGGCTCGTAGAAGCGGGGGATCAGGTTGCACAGCGTGGTCTTGCCGCCGCCGGACGGCCCCACCAACGCCACGCTCTCGCCGGACTTCACGCGCAGGCTGATGTGGCTTAATACGTTGCCGCCGCCGTCCTCGTAGGCGAACGACACGTCGTCGAACTCCAGCTCGCCGCGCACGTCTCTGAGCTCCACGGCCCCGGGTACGTCCGCGATCGAGGGCGGGATGGCCATCACCTCGGCGAAGCGCTCAATGCCGGTGATGCCGCGCTGGAAGCTCTCGGTGAACTCCACGAGCCGCCGGATCGAGGTCAGCAGCGTGGTGACGTAGAGCAGGTAGGCCACGAGGTCCGCCGCGCCGATGCGCCCGCGGATCATGAAGATCGCGCCCACGCACACCACCAGGATGTACATGATGCCGTCGAACATGCGCGTGACGGAGTGGAAGCCCGCCATGTTGTGGTACATGCGCTTCTTCACGCCCAGGAACGCCTGGTTGTCCTCGGCGAACTTCTCCTTCTCGAGGTCCTCGTTGGCAAACGACTTCACCACGCGGATGCCCGACAGGCTGTCCTCCACGCGCGCGTTGATCTCGCCCAGCTGGTGCCGCGACTCCTTGAAGGTTTTTTGCATGGGCTTGGCGAAGTAGTTACTGCAAAGCACCATCAGCGGCAGCATCGCGAATATGATCAGCGTCAGCGGCACGTTCATCCCGCAGAGGATCACAAACGCGATCACCACCTTGATCGACGTGATGAACAGCTCCTCTGGGCAGTGGTGGGCGAACTCGGTGATGTCAAACAGGTCGCTGGTGATGCGCGACATCAGCTGGCCGATCTTCGTGTTGCTGTAGTAGGCGTGCGGCAGATCCTGCAAATGCGAGAACAGGTCGCGGCGCATGTCGGTTTCGATGTGGGTGCCCATCACGTGGCCGACCGACTGCATGAAGTAGTTGGCCGCGGTGTCCACGACGCGCAGCACGATGTACAGCGCGCTCAGCTTCACGACCGTGGCGACGGTCAGCGCCTCGAGGTTCGTGGCCCCCATGTTCGTGATGTAGCGCACGATCAGCGGCAGCACCAGGTCGCACACCGTGGTCAGCGACGCGCAGAACAGATCCAGCAGCAATACCGGCAGCCGGGGCTTGAAATAGGGCAGGAAGCGCCTGAACAGGCGCAGGTTTTCCGAGGCGGTGCGCCGCCTGACCGTCCGCTGCATGGCTTTTGTACCTCCAGTATACCGGTAGTGGTCGTATCCTCATCATAGAGGATTTCGCGGCTTTGTACAAACCACTTGCGTAATGTTCCTGTTAAATTTCGGGTCGCGCCAACCCTTCGGGGGCTTCGGCGCGTCCTGTATGGCAGAGGGGGAAGCGATATGAGCCGGATCGGTCGCCTCGCGCGGCTCTTCGGGGTGTTCTTCAAGATCGGCCTGTTCACGTTCGGCGGCGGCTACGCCATGATCTCGCTGATCGAGCACGAGGTGGGCGAGAAGCGCCGCTGGATCGACATGGACGAGCTGGCGGAGGTGTTCGCCATCGCGGAATCCACGCCCGGGCCCATCGCCGTGAACTGCGCCACCTACGTGGGCCATCGCCAGTGCGGCGTCGCCGGGGGCGTGTGCGCTACGCTGGGCGTCGTGCTGCCCTCGTTCATCATCATCTATGTAATCTCGCTGTTCTTTGAGCGCTTCATGGCGCTGACCATCGTCGCCCACGCCTTCAAGGGCATCCAGGCGGCGGTCGCGTTCCTGATCCTGCGGGCGGGGGCGCGGATGGTCAAGCGCGTGCCGAAGCGGCCCGTGCCGGTCGCGCTGTGCGCTCTGGCCGCGGCGCTGGTGATCTGCGTCAACCTGCTCTCCTGGCGCTTTTCCACGGTGTGGCTCATACTCGGCGGCGCGGCCGCGGGGCTGCTCATGTGCCGGGCGGGGAAGGGGGGCGACGCCCGATGAAGTGCCTCGAACTCTTCCTCGTGTTCTTCAAGATCGGTCTGTTCACGTTCGGCGGCGGCTACGGCATGATCCCGCTGGTGAGTCAGGAGACCGTCTCGCGCGGCTGGATGGACGAGGACGCGATCGTGCGGTTTATCGGCGTGTGCGAGTCGACGCCCGGGCCCATCGCCGTGAACATGGCCACGTTCGTGGGCAGCGCACAGGAGGGCTTCTGGGGCGCGCTCTGCGCCACGGCGGGCGTGGTGCTGCCGGCCCTGATCGTGATGCTGCTGATCGCCGCGGTGCTGAAGGGCTTTCGCGAAAACCGGTGGGTGCGCGCGGCGATGTCGGGCATCCGCCCGGTGGTGGCGGGGATGATCGCCGCCACGGGCCTGTGCGTGGGCCTGCGGTGCCTCGTGCCGGGGATCGGCAAGTCGGCCCCGGCGCTGGACGCGCGCCAGCTCGTCGTGATGGCGGCGCTGGGCGTCGGCGCGCTCGTCTGGAAAAAGGGCTTTAAGCGCGGCTTTTCGCCGATAGCGCTGATCCTGTTCTCGGCGGCGGTGGGCGCTGCGGTATATGGGTTTTAGCGCAGATTTCCCGCAAAAAGCGCCGAAATGACACAGAAACGTGCCGAAATAAATATTTCAAAATGTTGACAAATTAATGTCGACGGATGTAAAATATACAGGTAAAGCCATGCGCGTTCAACGGACGCGCACAAGGAGATATCCAGAAATGAAGAGATGGTTGACACTGATGCTCGTGCTGGCGCTCTGCGCCGCGCCGATCGCCGGGAGCCTGAGCGCCCTGGCGGAGGAGTTGCCCGGGGATGTGGAGGTGGCGACGGACATCGTGCCCGCCGGTGCGGAGGCGCTGGAGGGGACGGGACTG
>CACYET010000195.1 GCA_902773515.1 uncultured Eubacteriales bacterium
AAGGGCGGCGAAGGCGAGCATAAATGCGATCATTAACGGTATGATTCGTTTCATTGTGATGGTCTCCTTATGATTTGGCAGCGGGAGCAGGGACAGGTACAGGGCGGGCGGCGCAACGCCGCCCCTACTATTCCTGTTCCCTGTTCCCTGTTCCCTGTTTCCTATTGCCTATTCCCTATTCCCCCGCCATCTCCACGGCCTTCTGCGCGTGCTCGACGTAGATCTGCTGGATCGCGGGCACCTGTCCGAGGCCCTCCAGCACGCATTCGACGTCGTAGCCCGCGGCGGTGAAGATGCTCTTCCAGGAGTCCTCCTCGTCGCCGGCCATGTCGTTGTTGGCGTGGTCGCCGGCCACAACCATCATGTCGCGCAGCACGACGCGCTTGTAGCCCTTGCCCTCGATGGCGGCCAGCACGTCGTCCACGGACGGCGCGGCCTCCACGGTGCCGACGTAGTAGTTCGCCGCGCCCTTGTCCGCGAACACGCCCTGCATGCGCGCGTAGACGGCGTTGGCCTCGTGCTCGGTGCCGTGGCCCATGTAGACCAGCGCGGTCTCACCGTCGTCGTACTCCTTCAGAAGGTCGATCAGTATGTCGGCCACGCGGTCAAAGTCCTCGTCCGAGGTCAGCAGCGGCTCGCCCACGGTGATGCCGTTCTCAAAGGCGTCGGCGTACTCGGCCAGTTCCGCCATCACGTCGTCGTACTCGAAGCCGTGCATCAGGTGCGTGGGCTGCACCACCAGCATCTTGACGCCGTTCGTCACGGCGCGGTCCAGCGCCTCGGTCAGGTTGTCGATGTGCACGCCGTCGCGGCGCTCCACGTGGTCGATGACGATCTGGGCCGTGAACGCGCGGCGCACGTCGTAGTCGGGAAACGCCTCGGCGACGGCGGTCTCGATGCCGCCGATGGTCAGGCGCCGGCTGTCGTTGAAGCTGGTGCCGAACGACACCACCAGCAGCTCCTTCTCGCCGATGCCGTCCTGGTTGCGCGCGTCGTCCAGCGCCGCGTCGCCGGTCTCGTAGTTCTCCTCGTCCTCCGCCTCGCCGAGCGCAGCCGCGCAGCCCAGCATCAGCGCCATTGCCAACAGGATCGCAAGCAGTTTCTTCATGGAAAGCCCCTCCTCGTTTTTTCCGCCCGGTACGGGAGGCGCCCAAAATAAATCTCCTGCCCACGGGCAAGAGAAAGCGCGCAGATGGCCTCATCTGCGAACGGTACGATCAGTTGCTCGTGATCCGGGAGCGCTTGAGCGCATCCCCGTACCGACGCAAGGCAGGTCTCCTGGCTTGAGGATCAACGGACGGGCGCGGCCTTCCCGGAAGCATTCCAGTGACGCGAAATGCGCCGTCCTCCCCTGATACAGTGACGAGTTCGTACAGGATTCGCACCTGTTTCCCTATTATCGCCCGCGGCAGCAGCCTGCCCGGGCGCACCCTGCGTCCTATGCGGTTGTATGGCCGTCTTACGACCGGTCTCATTCTAGCACATATGGCCGCGCATTGCAAGCGTTGACAGCGCGTTTCAGGACATGGTATGATGAAAAAAAGCACGTTCAGGGGGGATTTTCATGGACCGAGCGACGATACTGCGGGCGTATGCCGCCATCGGCGAGCGGACGCCGATGCTCAACGACTGCGGCCTGCTGTGCGGCGCGGCGTGCTGCCGACCGGACGAGGACGGCCAGGGCGGCGTGTACCTGTTCCCCGGCGAAGAAGCGCTGCTGCGGGATTGCGGCTGGGGAAAAATACAGGAAGCGCCGTTCGCGCCGATGCTGGTGTGCGACGGGCCCTGCGATCGCGGGAATCGGCCGCTGGGCTGCCGCATCTTCCCGCTGACGCCCGTGCGCGGGAAAAGCGGCCAGTGGACCGTGCGCATGGACGCGCGCGCCCGCGCCATGTGCCCGCTGACCGCCAGCGGCATCGGCGGGCTCGACCCCGCATTCGTGCGCGCCGCCCGCGACGCCATCCGCGTCGTCGCCGGGGACGAGGCGGGCGAGCGGTTTTTGGAAAAATGGGTCGAACTGGAGGAAGAATACAGAAAGCCGCTGTGGTAGGATTTCTAGAGTTCCTCCAGCTTGATGCGGGAGTTCTCCCGCGCCTGGCGGTAGATGCAGAAGCGGTTGCCGATGGTCTGCACGCCCTCGGCGTGCACGCGCTCGCACAGCGCGTCGCAGGCCTCGCGGGTGGACGCGAACGGCGCGGTGTTCAGCACGGCGACCTTGATCAGCTCGCGGGCCTCCAGCGCGTCCCAGCACTGCTTGACGACGTTGTCAGTAATGCCGTCCTTGCCGATATGGAGCACGGGCTCCATCGTATTGCACATGGCGCGCAGCTTCGCGCGCTGCTTGGTGGTCATGGTTTTTTCCTCCATCGTTTGTTTATCATTCCACAAAGTCGAATTCCATCTCGCCGATCACGACGCTTTCGCCCTCGTGCGCGCCTGCGGCGCGGAGCGCGTCGATCACGCCCAGCCGACGCAGCGAGCGGTGGAAGTAGTTGAGCGACTCCTCGTTGTCGAAGTTCACGGATTCCATCAGGCGGTCCATCTCGCGGCCCGAGACGAAGTACGCGCCGTTCGCGACCTCGACGGTGAAGGGCTCGCCCTCCAGCGCGTCCAGGTCGCCCAGCTCCTCCTCGCGGAACGGCTCCGCGGGCGGGCAGGCGTCCAGCAGCCGCACCGTGGCGTAGAGCAGCGCGTCGAAGTTCTGCCGGGTCGCGGCGGACACCGGGTAGATGTCGATGCCGCTGCCGTCCAGCTTTTCGCGCAGGCGGGCGAGGTTCTCCTCGGCCCCGGGCAGGTCCATCTTGTTCGCCACGACGATCATCGGGCGGCTCTTGAGGTCGCCGTAGGCCTCCAGCTCGCCCATGATGGCGTCGAAGTCCTCCAGCGGGTCGCGGCCCTCGCTGCCTGCGATGTCCAGCACGTGCAAGAGCATCCGCGTGCGCTCCACGTGGCGAAGGAACGCGTGCCCGAGCCCGACGCCCTGCGCCGCGCCCTCCACCAGCCCGGGGATGTCCGCCAGCACGAAGCTGCTCTCGCCGTGCTTGACGATGCCCAGGTTCGGCTGGAGCGTGGTGAAGTGGTAGTTGGCGATCTTTGGCCGCGCCGCCGTGACCACGGAGAGGATCGTGGACTTGCCGACGTTCGGGAAGCCCACCAGGCCCACGTCCGCGATGGACTTGAGCTCCAGCGTCAGCTCGATCACGTCTCGCTTCTCGCCGGGCTTGGCGAACTGCGGGGCCTGGCGCGTGGGCGTAGCGAAGTGCTGGTTGCCGAAGCCGCCGTTGCCGCCCTTCACCAGCGTCCTGCGCTCGCCGGGCTCGTACAGATCCAGCAGCAGCTTGCCCGTGGCCTTCTCGCGCACCACCGTTCCCGGCGGCACCTCGATCACCACCGGCTCGCCGGACTTGCCCGTGCGCCGGTTCGCCATGCCGTCGCCGCCGTTCTCGGCGGTGAACTTGCGCTTGTAGCGGAAGTCCATCAGCGTGTGCATGCGCTCGGACGCCTCGAAGATCACGTCGCCGCCGCGTCCGCCGTCGCCGCCGTCCGGCCCGCCGGCCTGCACGAATTTCTCCCGGTGAAACGACACACAGCCGTTGCCGCCGTCGCCGGCCTTGACCGATATACTCACTACATCTACAAATAATGCCATATTTTACTCCATTCAGAGTTCAGAGTTTAGAGTTGAGAGTTTAGATAGAGTGTGCCTTGCGCCAGCCGCCATTCAATCTAAACTCTAAACTCTTAACTCTCCACTCTCATTCGATGTGTTTCTCGCACAGCCCGTCGTTCAGGGGGCAGCGCCCGCACTCGGGGGCGCGGGCGTGGCAGCAGCGCCGGCCGTGCCAGATGATCAGGTGGTGTCCGAAGGACCAGATGCCGGGGTCCAGCAGCGCCTTCAGCTGCGCCTCGACCTTCTCCGGCGTGTTCGCGTCCGCCAGGCCGATGCGCCGGGACACCCGGAACACATGGGTATCCACCGGGATCTGGTCGTCCCCGAAGGCGGCCAGCAGCACCACGCCCGCGGTCTTCTGGCCCACGCCGGGCAGCGCCATCAGCTCCGCGCGGGTCGAGGGCACCTTTCCA
>CACYET010000196.1 GCA_902773515.1 uncultured Eubacteriales bacterium
CGCCGTCCCTACATTTCACACAACGAAAGATTCCCCGCGCTTTAATCAGTGGCGCGGGGAATCGTGTTTGCGTGGGCGGCAGCGATTGACTGCCGGCTCTGCCGGCTACATTCTTTCCGGGGCCTCGACGCCGATCAGGTACAGGGCCTGGCGGAGCACCTGCTCCACGGCGCGGGTGAGCATCAGCCGCGCGGCGCGGGTGCCGGGCTCGTCCACCATGACCTTGTTTTCATAGTAGAACTTGTTGAAGGCCTGGGCCAGGTCCACGGAGAAGCGGGTGACCATGCTGGGCTCGCTGCGGTTCACGGCGGACTTCAGGATGTCCGGGAACTGCTCGATCAGGCGCACCACGTCCTGGCTGAACGGGTCGGACAGCGCGGCGAAGTCGGGATCGGAGGCCTCGACGTCCCCGGCCTTGCGCAGCACCGAGCACGCGCGGGCGTGGGTGTACTGCACGTAGGGGCCGGTCTCGCCGTCGAAGTTCAGCGCGCGCTCCCAGGAGAAGTCGATGTCCTTGATGCGGTTGTTGTACAGGTCGAAGAACACCACCGCGCCGATGCCCACCTGGCGTGCGACCTCGTCCTTGTTCTCGAGGTCCGGGCTCTTCTCGTCGATGATCGCGCGGGCCTTCTCCACCGCCTGCGTGAGCAGCTCGTCCAGGTACACCACGCGGCCCTCGCGGGTGGACAGGCTCTGGCCCTCGAAGCTCACCATGCCGAACGACACGTGCTCGCAATTCCTGGACCACTCGTAGCCCATCAGCTCCAGCACCTTGAACAGCTGCCTAAAGTGCAGGTCCTGCTGGTAGGCGACGACGTAGAGGCTCTTGTCGAAGTCGTAGGTGTCCTTGCGGTACTTCGCCGCGGCCAGGTCGCGCGTCATGTACAGCGTCGCGCCGTCGGAGCGCAGGATCAGCGCCGGGGGCATGCCATAGTCCGACAGGTTCACGATCTGCGCGCCGTCGTCCTCCTTCAACAAGCCCTTCTCGCGCAGCGCGTCGATCACCGGGCCCATCTTGTCGTTGTAGAAGCTCTCGCCGGCGTAGGAATCGAACTTCACGCCCAGCATGTCGTACACGCGCTCGGCGTCCTTCAAGGTCACGGACTTGAACCAATTGAAGATCTCCAGGGCCTCGGCATCGCCGTCCTCGATCTTCTTGAACCAGGCGCGGCCCTCGTCGTTCAGCGCGGGGTCCTCCTTGGCCTCCTCGTTGAAGCGCACGTAGAGCTTCACCATCTCGTCCACGCCGCCCGCGGCCACGGTGTCGTGGTCGCCCCAGCGCTTGTAGGCGGCGATCATCTTGCCGAACTGGGTGCCCCAGTCGCCCAGGTGGTTGACGCCCACGGCCCGCCAGCCGAAGAACCGGTGCAGCCGGTACAGGCTGTTGCCGATCATCGTGGTGGACAGGTGGCCGATGTGAAAGCGCTTGGCGATGTTGATGGACGAGTAGTCCAGCACCACGGTCCTGCCCGCGCCGGAGTCGTCCGCGCCGTAGCGCTCGCCCCGCTCCAGGGCCAGGCCGATCACCTTCTCGGCGTAGGTGGCGCGGTCGATGAAGAAGTTGAGGTAGCCCTTCACGGCCTCCACCTTGCCCAGGAAGTCCGCGTGGATCTGCGCGGCCAGCGCGTCCGCGATCATCACCGGGCTCTTGCGCAGGGCCTTGGACAGCCTGAAGCACGGGAAGGCATAGTCGCCCATGGCGGTGTCCGGCGGCACCTCCAGCGCCCCGGCGATCTCCGCGGCCTCGATCGGGGCCTCCCCGAACGCCGCGTTCATCGCGGCCAGTATCTCGTTTGCGACGCCAGTCTTGAAATCCATTTGTTCCACCTCGTCATCATTATCGGTATGCTGCTTCCAATTATAGCCGAAAATCGCGACGGGTTCATAAATATCATATTATCGGCGCGTGAAGTTCCCCGTCACAAGCCTGTTTTTGGCCCCTTTCGCATTGACCCGCCCGCGCCGATGTGTTATCATGGTGCCGGTGGAAGCGCCGTCTGACGCGATACGACGGCGGGCACGGAGGCGGACATGAAGCGCAAGGCCCTGAACGCGATCACCTCGGTGATGCTGCAGATGGCGACGGTCGTCTGCGGCTTTGTGCTGCCGCGGATGATCCTGGCCCACTACGGCTCCGATGTGAACGGCCTGGTGCAGTCCATCTCGCAGTTCATGGGCTACATCGTGCTGGCCGAGCTGGGCGTGGGCGCGGTGCTGCAATCGGCGCTCTACGGCCCGCTGGCCCGGCGCGACTGGGACCAGGTCAGCCGCGTGATGAAGTCGGGCCGGCGGTTCTACCGCGGCGTGGCCGTCGCGCTGGCGGCGTACGCGGGCGCGCTGATGCTGCTCTACCCGAAGCTGAAGCGGGTGGCCGACAGCTTTTCCGCGCCGTACGTCGCCGGGCTGATCGCCATCATGACCGTCGCGCCGCTGGCCGGCTACTGGATCGACGCGGGCAGCCAGCTGCTGATGATCGCGGACCGGCGGGGCTACGTGGTGTACCTGACGACGCTGGCCGCCACGCTGCTGAACACCGCGGCCTGCGCGCTGACGATGCGCCTGGGCGGCACGATCCAGCAGGTGCGGCTGGTGATGGCGGCCTTCGGGATCGCGACGGCCCTGCTGTACTGGCTGGAGGCGAAGCGGCGCTACCCGCTGAACTACCGCGTCGCGCTGCGGGGCGAGCCCATCGCGCAGAAGTGGAACGGCATCGGCCAGCACGTGGCCTTCGTGGTGCTGGAGAACACCGACGTAGCCGTGCTGACGCTGTTCTCCACGCTGTCGAACGTGTCGGTGTACACGGTGCACCACCTGGTGGTCTACGGCGTCAAGAAGCTGTTTACCTCCGTGACGCACAGCATGCAGGCGGAGCTCGGCGCGCTGTGGGTCGCCGGGGACCGCGCCGCGCTGAACCGCTTTTTCAGCCGCTTCGAGAGCGCCACGCACTACGCCACCACGCTGCTGTTCAGCTGCACGGGCGTGCTGATCGTGCCGTTCGTGACGGTGTACATCGGGAACGTCAGCGACGCGGAGTACATCCAGCCGCTGTTCGCGGCGCTGATGGTGCTGGCCCACGGCATGAACTGCCTGCGCGACCCCTACGACAAGCTGGTGATGGCGGCGGGCCACTTCAAGCAGACGCAGGGCAGCTACATATTCGCCGCCGCGCTGAACCTGGGCGTGTCGATCGCCGCCGTGCGCAGCCTGGGGCTGGTGGGCGTGGCCGTCGGCACGATGGCCGCGATGGCGTTCCAGATCCTCTGGCTGGCGCTCTACGACTCCCGCGCGCTGCTGAAGCGCCCGGCGACCGTGCTGTTCAAGCGCCTGGCCGTGGACGCCGTGACCGCCGCGGCCATCGTGCTGGCCGGGCGGCTCGTGCCCGCCTTCGGCGCGGGCTACCTCGGCTGGGCGCTGCGGGCCGCGCTGGTGGCGCTGATCGGCGCGGCGATCACCGCCGCCGCCGCGCTGCTGTTCGACCGCAAAGACGCCCTGGCGCTCATCCGCTGGCTGCGCCGCAGGGCCTTGAGATAATCGCGCCGTTCTGATATAATTATTGGGGAGAAATCGATGATATTCCACTTTGAGCACAACGCCCTGCCCGGCTCGCTGGAGCTGGCCTACCTGGGCGACGCGCTGTACGACCTGTACGTGCGGGAGCACCTGATCGCCCACGGCGGCAAGGTGCGCGCGCTGCACCGCGAGGCGATATCGCTGGTGTGCGCCCACGCCCAGAGCGAGGCGCTCGCGCGCGTGGCCGACGCGCTGACGGACGAGGAGGCCGACGTGGTGCGGCGCGCCCGCAACGCGAAGCAGAGCCCGCCGAAGAACGCCGACCCCGGCGAGTACCACCGCGCCACCGCGCTGGAGGCGCTCGTCGGCTGGCTGTACGTCACCGGCCGGCAGGATAGAATGAACGAGATCTTGAAGCTGGCGCTGCCCTTTCCAAAGCCGTCCCCTTTGGGGAAGGTGGATTCGCCGCAAGGCGAAGACGGATGAGGTCGAATCGCGATATCGTTATGTCCGGCGTACCCGACCTCATCAGTCAGCATCAAAG
>CACYET010000197.1 GCA_902773515.1 uncultured Eubacteriales bacterium
TCTGGGCCTCCCGGGGCGTTGTCGCGAACACGCTCTCGTCCGTGTAGACGAAGTCCGCGCCCTGTTCGTTGATCGCCTTCACGACGGCGTATAGCGCGGAGGCGTGCAGCACATCCCGCTGGTCCACGAGCGCCAGGTAGTCGCCCTGCGCCATCCGGGCGCAGGCTTCGAGGGCGTCCGAAGCATCCGCGCGCCCGTCGAATCGCTCATAGCGGATCCGCTTATCCTCCCGGGCGTGCCCGGCGCAGACGGCCTCCGCTTCGCCGCCCACGTCCGCGAGGCAGAGCTCCCAGTTCGCGTAGGTCTGCTCGCGAACGGACCGGAGCATCTCGTCCAGGAGCGCGGCGTCCGGCTCGCGCAGCACCGCCAGCAGGCTGACCTTCACGGGGCGCTCGAACGCGGTGTTGCGCTGGGCGTCCAGCTGCGCCCGGGTGGGCCATTTGATGACGGCCCGCACCCTGGCGAGCTCGGCGATAAACCCCCGCGTGATCAGGCTTCCCTTCCTGGGGCCGTATTGCAGCAGCCACTTCAGGGTCTTGACCGAGATATAGAGGAAATCGCTCTTCTTGGCCCATGCCTTCAGCTTCATGACCGCGGTCATCTCGCGGTTCTGAGGCTGGCTGTTCGGTCCGTACGTCACGTGAGGATGATCCTTTCGCCGGTGTTGTGTGTGCGTCCCGCGCTGATCGCGCCGCGGGTCAGTTCAAAAAGAGCATGCCCGCTTTGCGCTGTTTGCCGTGGATCAGGCCGCGGTATTTGAGGAAGAACCCCAGCCCGCTGCGCGGGCGGGCAAACGCCTCCAGGAAGGCCCGGTCGTCGGCGTCCAGCCCGTCGCAATAGCGCTCCGCGAAGGCCGCGGCCTGCGCCTTCTTGCGCAGGATGCTCGCGCGCACCTGCCGGAGCTTGCCGAGGCGGTCCGCCGCGTAGCCGAGGCTGTTCACGTCCTTCGCGCCCACGGCGTTGCCGCCGTGCTGGCGATAGACGCCCAGCGGCTCGTCGATGTAGGCGATCTGCCCGAATCGCGCCGCCGCGGCCGCCAGCCACCAGTCGTGCATGATGACGCGGTCGTCGCCCGCGCCGCGCCCGCCCAGCCGAGCCAGCGCCCGGTTGACGGCCATCGCACCGCCGGTGACCACGTTCTGCATCAGTATGGCGCGGTAGTCGAAGCGCTCAAAGTAATGCCCCTGGTAGCGCATCAGCGACGGGGCCAGCGGGCGGAGCTTTTCGTCCGTGGGCACCTGGTCACTGAACACCAGGATCGGCGTCCCTTCGCCATACCGGTCTTCAGCCTCCAGCATGGCTTCGCGCGTCCGGGCGAGCTTGTCCGGGTACCAGGCGTCGTCCTGGTCGCAGAACAGCATGAATCCGGCGTCGCAGCCCGCCATCAGGTGGAAGAAGTGGTCGCGGGCGTTGCCGAAGCGCCGGTCGGGGAAGTGGCGCGTTATCCTGTCGGGGAACCGCGCGGCGTACTCGTCGAGGATCGCCGCGGAGCCGTCCCGCGAGCCGTCGTCGGACGCGGTCAGGTGCCAGTTCCCGTCCGTCTGCTTCAGGATCGAGTCCAGCTGTTCGCGCAGGTACGCCTCGCCATCGTGCACGGCCAGCAGGATCTCAGCCGTCGCTCCTCGCCTATCCATCGGCACGCCTCCGCGCCTGGCGTCTGCCCGCCCGGCTGCCCAGCAGCTTGGCCGCGCAGGCCGCGTAGAACGGGATCAGCTCGCCCGGGCGGCCCTGCCTCACGAGCGCGGATGACACCTCGCGCACCAGGCGCAGGCCCTCCCCCATCTCGCCGGACTCGAAGCGCGCGCCGTACCGGGCCAGGAACGCGCCGATCAGCTTGTTGCGCCGGTACTCCTGCGCCAGCGTAAAGTTGTGCGAGTGCCAGACGCGGGCGTCGGCGGCGTAGGCCAGCCTGTAGCCCGCGGCCAGGAAGTCCGCCGCGATGAGCATGTCCTCGTTCGTGGCGATGGGATGCTCAAAGCCGCCTACGGCCCTGTACGCCTCGCAGCGGTAGGCCGCGCACACGTCGGACAACAGGTAGGCGCGAATGCCCAGCGCGGGCACGTCCGCCTTGCCCCACGCGCGGCTCTCATCGGGATAGCGGAAGGCGCGGATCGCCCTCTCGCGGCAGGTGGCCTCGGGCCGCGCGATCTGCCGCGCGCACACCGCGGCCACGCCCGCGTCCGCCATCGGCGCGAGCAGCGCCGCCATGCAGTTCGCGTCCGCGGGCAGCGCGTCCTGCGTCATCAGCACGGCAAAGGGCGTCTCGCAGCGGCGGATCGCCATGTCGCGCGTGCCGCCGTGGTCGTATTCCCCCGGCCCCAGCACGACGCATTCCACACCCGCGTGAGCCTCGGCGCGGCGGACGGTGTCGTCCGAGGAGTGCGAATCCACGACGAGTATCCGCTCCGGCGGCAACGTCTGCCCCCGCAGCGCCTCGATCTGGCGGTCGATCTGTTCCGCCGCGTTCAGCACGGGCAGGATCGCCGTGTAGGGCGCGCCCCGGTTGTTGCTTATCGTGTCGATCGCGCTTCTTCCTCCGCAAGAATCTGGCCTTGGCTTCGCCGCCGGCAAACGGCACGGCTTCGCCGGACGCGGCCCCGGGCATGTATCCTCCCCGCGCGCCGCGCCTCGAGTCGCCTGTCTTCGAGGCTCGCGCCGCCCGCCACGCCAGCCGGTGCCGCGCTCCCCTCTGCCTGTCGCGCAAACCCACCGCCACGCGGGCTCGCGCGCGAAAAAATACCTATATACACTCAGTTTTATTATACCTTATATTTTCACCGCCGTCAATTGATTCCCAAAGATATCACAATCGCGCAACAGAATCCGGCGCGTCCGCGACAACGCGAAGGCCCCCGAAAACTCGGGGGCCTTCGATCGTCCGGGCGCAGAGCGCCCGGCTGTGGTGCCGGTGGCCGGACTCGAACCGGCATGGTTTCCCGCCGCATTTTGAGTGCGGTGCGTCTGCCAATTCCGCCACACCGGCGCATAGGGCCAGCGTTCGCGTCGAACAATAGTCAGTATATCGCATTTTGGCGCAAAAATCAAGCCCCGAATTTCAAATCATCGCTTTGCAAACGCGCGCGAATGGTGTATAATAGAGGCAATGATGAGTACGGGAGGTGTTGCGCGTGGAGGAGAGCAGGCTGATCCAGCGCGCGTCCGGGGGCGACCCAGCGGCCTTCAACGAGCTGTTGGGCGCACATGAGCGGCGCATGTACGCGGTGGCCCTGCGCATGTGCGGCAACCCGGAGGACGCCCAGGACTGCCTCCAGGAGGCGATGCTGCGCGTGTGGCGCGCGATATCGGGCTTCAAGGGGCAATCCTCGTTTTCCACGTGGGTGTATCGGATCACGATGAACACCTGCCTGGATGAATTGCGCAAGCGCAAGAACCGGCCCAACACCTCGCTGGACGGGCTGGTGGACGCGGGCTGGTCCCCGGCGGACGAGGACGACACGCCGGAGCGCCACGCCGTGCGGCGCGAGGCGCGGCGCAGCCTCGAGGGCTTCATACAGGAGCTTCCGGAGGACATGCGCGCCGCCGTGGTGCTGCGCGACATCCAGGGCTACGCCTACGACGAGATCGCGGACATACTCGGCGCCAACGTGGGCACCGTCAAGTCGCGCATCAGTCGGGGCCGCGAAAAATTGCGGGAGAAAATTTCCGCACGGCCGGAACTTTTTGACAGGTACGGCGTCTAAGTTCTGACGAGCAGAGCTGGACAACAAAAAATATATCGAAGAAGGGAGGGCTTTCAATGACCTGCAAGGATGTAAACAGCCTGCTGGATCGCCTGATGGACGGCGAGTTGACCGAGGAAGAGCGCCGGGAATTGGAGGCGCACGGGCAGAGCTGCCCCGACTGCGCCGCCGAGATCCGCGCGACGCTTCAGATGAAAGCCCTGTTTGAGGAAGCCTCGCCGGAAGCGGACGTGCCGCTGGCGGCGCAGGCCAGATGGCGCGGCGCGATCAAGCAGGCCGCAAAGGCCGACCGGCAGCGGAGGTTCACCCGCTGGATCGGCTCCGCCGCCGCGGCGGTG